>JBBFMG010000090.1:0-3696 GCA_037478575.1 Burkholderiales bacterium
ATTGAATTTTTGGGTGCCCCGCTTGGGCACGGGGCTTGCTTGAGACAGGCTGGGCGCGAC
Source organism: Burkholderiales bacterium (assembly GCA_037478575.1). Lineage (GTDB taxonomy): Bacteria > Pseudomonadota > Gammaproteobacteria > Burkholderiales > Thiobacteraceae > Thiobacter. Next base: position 61 of record JBBFMG010000090.1, read on the forward strand.
GACGCGCCCCCTGACAACCCATCCCCGGAGGAGCCACACATGAGTGAGATATCCCGCAGGACCTTCCTGAAACTGGGCGGGGCGGCTGCCGCCGGCACCGTTGCCACGGTGGCCGTGCCCGCCACCGCCGCCGCAGCCGACAATGCTGAAGTGGGACGGGTCACCCTGCCCTATCCCCACAAGGCCGTGGCCAAGGTGTCCGACCTCAAGGTCAACGTTCCCGTGAGCTTCAACTACCCGGATGCCGCCTCGCCCTGCACCCTGGTGAAGATGGGACGGCCCGTGCCGGGCGGCGTGGGGCCGGATCGGGACATCGTCGCCTACAGCAGCTTGTGCACCCACATGGGCTGCCCCGTGAGCTACGACACCGCTACCCGCACATTCCGTTGTCCCTGCCATTACAGCACCTTCGACGCCGAGATGGGGGGACAGATGGTCTGCGGGCAGGCGACCGAGGATCTGCCGCGCATCGTTCTCCAATACGACGCCAAGGCGGGTACGGTGACGGCGGTGGCTGTCGAGGGACTCATTTATGGCCGTCAGGCCAACGTGCTGTGAGGAGGTGAACCATGAGCAAACGTTCCGACCGCATTGCGCTGCCTCCGGTTACCGCCCAGAAGACCAACATGACCTGCCATTTCTGCATCGTGGGCTGCGGCTACCACGTGTACAAGTGGCCGGAGAACGAAGAGGGCGGCCGGGCTCCGCACCAGAATGCCCTGGGCCTGGACTTCCGCAAACAGCTGCCCGCCTTCGCCACCACGCTCACGCCGGCCATGACCAATGTCATCACGGACCGTGACGGCAGGCGCTACAACATCATGATCGTGCCGGACAAAGACTGCGTGGTGAACCAGGGCCTGTCCTCCACCCGCGGTGGCAAGATGGCGTCCTACATGTATCAACCCGAGGGCCTGACCAAGGAGCGCCTCGCCTATCCCAAACTTTACAGCGGTGACCAGTGGCTCGATACCACCTGGGAAAAGGCGCTCGCCGTCTATGCCGGCGTGCACAAGGCGATCCTGGACAGGGAAGGTCCGCAGTGGATCGGCTTCAACTGCTTCGACCACGGCGGCGCCGGCGGCGGCTTCGAAAACACCTGGGGTACCGGCAAGCTGATGTTCAGTGCCTTCCAGACGCCCTTCGTGCGCATCCACAACCGGCCGGCCTACAACTCGGAATGCCACGCCACGCGCGACATGGGCATCGGCGAACTCAACAATTCCTATGAGGACACGGAAATCGCCGACTGCATCGTCTCCGTGGGGGCCAACCAGTATGAGACCCAGACCAACTACTTCCTGGCCCACCTGTTGCCCAACATGCAGGGCGCGACCAAGGACAAGAAAAAACAGTTCTTCGCCAAGAACGAGCCGGCACCGGACACCCGCGTGGTGTTCATCGACCCGCGCCGCACCCCCACCATCACCATCCTGGAAACCGCCGTGGGCAAGGATCGCATCCTGCACCTGGAGCTCGAGCCCGGCACCGACATCGCCCTGTTCAACGGCGTGTTCACCTACGTGGTGGAGCAGGGCTGGATCGACCGGGACTTCATCGCCAAGCACACCACGGGCTTCGAGGAGGCGGTCAAGGCCAACCGGATGAGCCTGGAGGAAACCAGCCGCATCACCGGCGTGCCGGTGGAAAAGCTCAAGCAGTATGCCGAGTGGGCTTACAAGCCCAAGGCGCCGGGGATGCTGAAGCGCACCTGTCACACCTACGAGAAGGGCATCATCTGGGGCAACGACAACTACCTCATCCAGTCCGCGCTGTTGGATCTGGTGCTCGCCACCCACAACGTGGGCCGACGGGGGACCGGCTGCGTGCGCATGGGCGGCCATCAGGAGGGTTACACCCGGCCGCCCTATCCCGGCAAGGAAATGGTGTATGTGGACCGGGAGATCATTGCCGGCAAGGGTCGCACGCTGACCTTCTGGGGCTGCAACAGCTTCCAGACCACGCTCAATGCCGAAGCCTACCGCAACGCCGTTTTGCGCCGCTCCGAGATCGTCAAGGAGGCCATGCGCAAGGCGCGGGGGGCGGACACCGACGGCATGGTCAACGCCATCGTCGATGCCGTGATGAACAAGGGCGGTCTGTTCGTCACGCTCATCGACATCTATCCCACCATGATCATGGACGCTGCCCACGTGGCGCTGCCGGCGGCCCATCCGGGTGAGATGAATCTCACCTCCATGAACGGCGAGCGGCGCCTGCGCCTGTCCGAGAAGTTCATGGATCCCCCGGGCGTGGCGAAACCGGACTGCCTCATCGCCGCCGACATCGCCAATACCATGAAGGCGCTCTACGAGAAAGAAGGCAACCGCACCATGGCGGCGCGCTTCTCGGGCTTCGACTGGAAGACCGAGGAAGATGCCTTCAACGACGGCTTCCGCCGCGCCGGCCAGCCGGGCGCCGGGCCCATCGACAGCCAGGGCGGATCCACCGGCCACCTGGCCACCTACGAGCGGCTGCGCAAAGCAGGCAACAATGGCGTGCAGCTGCCGATCAGGGAATACAGGGACGGCAAGCTGATCGGCACGCCCATGCTCTACACCGACAACAAATTCGACACCAAGGACGGCAAGGCGCGCTTCCTGCCCGCTCCCTGGCCAGGCCTGCCGCAGCCGGTGGCCCTGCAGAGGCAGAAATACCGCTTCTACATCAACCAGGGGCGGGTAAACGAAGTGTGGCAGACCGGGTATCACAACAAGTACGATCCCCACGTCAAGGATCGTTACCCCATGGCCATCATCGAGCTCAATCCGCAGGACGCGAAGGAGCTGGGTGTGACGCCGGGGGACATCGTCGAGTTGTACAACGACTACGGCGCCACCTACGCCATGGCCTACCCGGATCCGGCCATCAAGCGCAACCACACCTTCATGCAGTTCGGGTGGTTCAACGGCATTGCCGGGGACGTGGTCACGGACTGGACCGACCGCAACTACGTGCCCTATTACAAGGGCACGTGGGCCAACATCCGCCGTGTGGGCGGCTCGGACCAGTTCGCGCGCACGGTGTCCTTCAAGTCGCGCCGGTATCAGACCTGAGTCACTTCAGCCCTGCGAGAATTCACCGCCCTTCGGGGCGGTTTTTTTTGGCGTCGAGCATCAGCCCTGCGCCCGCCACCAGGGCGAAGGCGGCACCGGCGAGAAAGCTGGCGGCGGGCCCCAGCGTGCTCCACAGTGCCCCGGCCATGACGCTGGCCAAGAGCAGCGCCACCCCGCTCACCAGATGGAACACGCCGAAGCCCGTGCCCCGCAGCGCCTCCGGGCAGTGGGCGGCCACCAGGGTGGAGAGCAGTCCCTGGCTCGCACCCATGTGCAGTCCCCACAGCAGGGCGCCTGCGCCCACCAGCCAGACGTTTTGCGCCGCGGCCAACACCAGGTCGGCCGCCACCAGCAGGGCCACGCCCAGGAGCAGCAGGGTGCGGCGACTCATGCTGTCGGCCAGCCTGCCGAAGGGATAGGCACTGGCCGCGTAGCACACGTTCATGACGATGAGTATCAGGGGCACCCAGGTCGCGGCGAGGCCGAGCTGCTCTGCGCGCAGCAGCAGGAAGGCCTCCGAAAAACGGGCCAGTGTCAGCACCGCGCCGAACCCCACTACCTTCCAGTAGGGCGCGGGCAG
>JBBFMG010000090.1:3706-8900 GCA_037478575.1 Burkholderiales bacterium
CGCCAGGGCTTCGCGCCGGATGGGAACGCGCGGCAGGGAAGCGGGGCGCGTGGCTTCCGGTTCGCGCACGCCGAACACGATGAGCAGCACACACACCACGGCGGGCAGCACCGCCACCCAGAACACCAGCCGGAAATCGTCCTGGGTGGCTGCCATGAGCGCCATTGCAGCCAGCGGTCCGGCAAAGGCCCCCACCGTATCCATGGCCTGGCGCAGTCCATAGGCCGCGCCCCGCTGTGCCTTCGGGGTGATGTCCGCGATCAGGGCGTCGCGGGGTGCGCCGCGAATGCCCTTGCCGACGCGGTCGAGAAAGCGCGCCACGAGCACCGCTGAAATGCCGGTGGCGAGGGGGAACAGGGGCTTGGTCAGCGCCGCCAGCCCGTAACCCAGCAACACCAGGGGTTTTCTGCGGCCCATCCAGTCGGAGATCGCGCCCGAAAACACCTTGGCGAACGCCGCGGTGGCCTCGGCGATGCCCTCGATCACTCCCACCGCCATCGCCGACGCACCCAGCACCGTCACGAGGAACACGGGCAGCAGACTGTGGATCATTTCCGAGGAGAGATCCATGAACAGGGAGACGAAGCCAAGGGCGATCACCCCGGCAGGCAGGCGCGCGCTCACGGGCGGGGTTTTTTGAAGTGACATGATTGGCCAAGAGGGTGAACTTGACAGACTGCGGGCAGGAACCTGGGATGCGCCAGCGGGTCCGGTCGCTGCAATATAGCGCGAAAATCCTGGCGGCGCCGGGCATCCGGCCCACTCGGGGGAAGATTCGACAGACTTGGGGCAAAGCGGCCATGCCACCACGGGTCATGTTCGGGGCGGCCGTGGCACGCTCGGGACAACCATCCACAGGAACACACGATGGCAGATTGCGGCAAGGACGACACGCAGGCGTGGCTCGCTGGACCTGGCGCGCCGGAGGTGATCCGCCTGCAAATGCAGGGCTACGGCTACTGGCGCCCCTGAGCGCCAGGGCGGCGCTATCCCGCGCAGCAGGACAGCTGCTTCACGTCCCTGGTGAAAGTCTGCGCGCACAGCTTCAGCCCTTCCACCATGGTGAGGTAGGGGAACAATTGCCCCGCCAGATCCGCGACAGTCATGCGGTTGCGGATGGCCAGCGCGGCGGTCTGGATGATCTCGCCGCCTTCCGCCGCCAGCACTTGCGCGCCCAGCAGCCGTCCGCTGGGCTTGTCCGCCACCAGCTTGATGAAGCCGCGGGTATCGAAATTGGCCAGCGCCCGCGGCACGTTGTCCAGCGTGAGCGTGCGGCTGTCGGTTTCCATGCCGAGTTTTTTTGCCTGCGCTTCGGACAGCCCCACCGTGGCCACCTGGGGATCGGTGAATACCACGCTGGGCATCACGGAAAGATCCAGCGCCGCGTCGCCGCCAGTCATGTTGATGGCCGCGCGGGTGCCGGCCACCGCCGCCACGTACACGAATTGCGGCAAGTGGGTGCAGTCGCCGGCCGCATAGATGTGCGGCACCGAGGTGCGCAGGTGATCGTCCACGACGATGGCGCCGCTTTCATCCACGGCCACGCCGGCGCGTTCCAGCGCAAGGCCCGCGGTGTTGGGCTTGCGGCCGGTGGCGATGAGCAGCTTGTCGCCACGCAGGGTGCCCGCGCTGGTTTCCAGCTCGAACGTCCTGCCATCGAAGCGCACGGCCTTGATCGTCGTGTTCGTCAGCACCCGCATACCTTCTTCCTCCAGCGCCGCCTGGAGCGCTTTACCCAAGGCCGGGTCTTCCTTGGACAGCAGCGCACCGCGTGCGACGAGCGTGACCTTCGAGCCCAGGCGCAGATAGGCTTGCGCCAGTTCCAACGCCACCACTGAGCCGCCATAGACGATCAGATGGTCCGGCATGCCCCTGGCGGCCAGCGCCTCGGTTGAAGTCCAGAACGGCGTACCCGCGAGTCCCGGCAAATCGGGGATCTGCGGCGAGCGGCCGGTGGCGATGAGGATGCGGTCGGGGGTCAGGCGCTTTTCCGTTCCGTCGGCGTGGCGCACGACCAGGGTCTTCGCATCCTCGAAGGAAGCGAAGCCGCGCAGCAGGTTGATGCCGGGGTTGGCTTCCAAGATGCTTTCGTACTTAGCTTGGCGCAGTTCTGCCACCCGCGCCTGCTGCTGGGCCGTGAGGGCCTTGCGGTCGAGCGCCGGCGCGTGCCGCTCAAGCCCTGCGAAGGGGTGCCGCGCCGCAAGGTGGGCCACATGGGCCGCGCGGATCAGAATCTTGGAAGGCACGCAGCCCACGTTGACACAGGTGCCGCCGACCGTGGCGGCCTCGATCACCGTCACATCCGCGCCTGCCTCTGCCGCGCGAATGGCGGCGGCGAAGGCCGCCGAGCCGCTGCCGATGATGGCGACGGACAGCGGCCGGCTCGCGGACGGGGGAATCTCGCAGTGGCAGGCAGTACTCATCGGGGACCGTCTTTCACTTTCGATTCGTAGCCCGCTTCGAAGGTCGCGTCCTCCAGGGCCTTGACATGGGTTTTTGCATCATCGAAGGTCACCACGGCCTCCTTCTTTTGGAAGGAGACACTGACCTTGCTCACGCCGGGCACTTTCTCCAGGGCCTTCCGCACGGTGATGGGGCAGACCTCGCAATACATGCCGGGCACGGACAGGGTCACGGTGCGGGTTGCGGCGTGGCCGAGGCCGGTGAGACCGACGGCGAGCAGGGACAGGGCAACGAGTTTTTTCAGCATGGCGACTCCTGATCAGTAGAAGAGGGGGGCGAGATAGGGAAAGACGAAGGCCAGCAGCACCAGCGCCACCACCAGCCAGAACAGGACCTTGTAGAGACGGTCCGTGGTGGGACGGGCGCAAAGGGAGCCGGGCGTGCAGGCCGCTGGCTTGCGGTAGAGCTTCCTCCAGGCGAACCAGAGGGCGACCACCGCCGCGGTAAGAAAATAGGGACGGAAGGGTTCCAGCACGGCGAGATTGGCCACCCACGCACCCCCTACGCCCAGCAGCACCAGCACCAGGGGGCCGAGGCAGCAGAGTGAGGCGGCGATGGCGGCAACGACGCCCCCGACCAGAGGCAGTTTCGGATTGGAGGACATGACGGGCTCCTGATGACCAGACGAGTCACAGGCTAAACCCTGTACTGCGGTACGGAGTCAAGAGTTGCTGTGGCCCCACCACGTCACGCCCGTCATGGCAGGCCCGTGGTGGCAGAAAGGGCCCGCAAGCGTTACCATGCCGCCTGCCTTTCGCCCGGAAACCCATGCGCCGCCCCGATTTCGGTCTCATGCTGCCTGCCCGGCCGCCCCTCACCTGGGGCGATGCCCTGGTGCTGGCGGCCATCGCGGCGGTCATCTGGCTCGGGGCGCAGCTCGCCTTCCACGCCCCGGCCGTGGTCAAGGGGCCGGACATTTCCCTGTCGGCCGCGGCCCTGCCCTGGTATGCCGCGCTGTCGCTTCTGCGCATGCTGGCGGCCTACGCGCTCTCCCTGGCGTTTGCCCTGAGCTACGGCCTCTACGCAGCCCACGACCGGCGCGCGGAGCGGGTGCTTTTGCCCCTGCTCGATGTCTTGCAGAGTGTGCCCATCCTGTCCTTTCTGCCGGTGGTGCTGCTGTCCCTCACCGTGGTGCTGCCCACCGGTGTGGCGGTGGAGCTCGCCTCCATCGTGCTTATCTTCACTTCCCAGGCCTGGCATCTGGCCTTCAGCACGTATCAGTCCGCGCGCACCGTGCCGCGCGAACTGCTGGAGGCGGCGGCGGTGTTCCGCTTCGGGCGCTGGTTTCGCTTCAAATATGTGGAGCTTCCCTTCGCGGCCGTGGGGCTGATCTGGAACAGCATCATGAGCTGGGCGGGCGGCTGGTTTTTTCTCATGGCCGCGGAAATGTTCACCGTAGGCAGCCGCGACTACCGCCTGCCCGGACTGGGCAGCTACCTGCAGACCGCGGCCCACGCAGGCGACGTGCACGCCCTGGTGCTCGGTGTTGCCACGCTGATTGGATTGATCGTCGCACTCGATCAGCTCGTTTGGCGGCCGATGCTCGCCTGGGCCGAGCGATTCAAGCTGGAGAGCGTGGAAGGGGAGCGCCCCGCCACTTCCTGGGTGCGCGACGCCCTGTCCCATTCCGTGCTGGTGGCCCGCTTCGTGGAACGGGTGTGGGCGCCGTTGCTGGAGCGGCTGGACCAACGTTGGCAGGATCCCCATGCACCCATTCACCTCGAAGGCCGGCACAGGCGCCGCTCCTGGCGCCAGCGCCTGGTGTGGCTTGCCTTCGCAGGCGGCCTCGCCTATGGCCTGCTGCGCCTCATGGAACTGCTTACAGCGCTCTCCGCCACGGCCTGGGCGGACATTGGGCTGGGGTTGCTGGCCACCTTCCTGCGCGTGACGGCGGCGCTCCTCATCGCGCTTGCCTGGACGCTGCCTGTGGGAGTGGCCATCGGCACGCGTCCGCGCCTGGCGGCCGTGCTGCAGCCGGTGGCCCAGGTCGCGGCCTCCGTGCCGGCCACGGCGCTCTTTCCCATCGTGCTGCTCGCTTTTCTGCACCTGCCGGGCGGGCTGGATGTCTCCGCCGTGCTGCTCATGCTGCTCGGCAGCCAGTGGTATTTGCTGTTCAACGTGATCGCCGGAGCCTCCGCCATTCCCCGCGAGCTGCGCGACACCACGCAACTGCTCGGGCTCACCGGCTGGGCCCGCTGGCGCACGCTTTACCTGCCGGCCCTGTTTCCCTACACCGTCACCGGCGCCATCACCGCGGTAGGGGGTGCCTGGAATGCCAGCATCGTGGCCGAATACGTGGAATTCGCAGGCACCACCCATGCCACCGTGGGCATCGGCGCGGTGATCGCTCGCGCCACCGAGCAGGGTGATTTCCCGCTGCTCGCGGCCGCCACCCTGGTCATGGTGCTGGCGGTGGTGCTGGCCAACCGTCTGTTCTGGCTGCGCCTCTACCGTCTGGCCGAGGCCCGTTACCGTCTGGAATGAAGCATGACTGCCAACCCTCTCGTCGCGCTCGAGCGCGTAGGCAAAACCTTCGGCCACTTCCACGCCCTGCGGGACGTGAGCCTCACCATCGAACCAGGTGAGCTGGTTTGTCTGGTGGGGCCATCCGGTTGCGGCAAGTCCACGCTGCTTCGGATCATCGCCGGTCTTACGCCAGCGAGCCATGGTGAGGTGCTCTACCGCGGCGAACGCCTGCGCGGTGTGAATCCGCACACAGCCATCGTGTTCC
>JBBFMG010000091.1:0-8831 GCA_037478575.1 Burkholderiales bacterium
GCCGCTACCGGCTTTTGGGTGAGACCCTGGACGATGCGGCGGGAGAAGCCTTCGACAAGACCGCCAAGCTCCTGGGTCTGGGCTATCCCGGCGGGCCGGCGCTGGCCCGGCTGGCCGCGCAGGGGCAGCCGGGGCGGATCCGCCTGCCGCGCCCCATGCTCCACAGCGGCGATCTGGACTTCAGTTTCAGCGGGCTCAAGACGGCGGTACTGCAATGGGCCCGCGACCACGTGCTGGATGACGTCCTGCGCGCGGATCTCGCCGCGGAAGTGCAGGAAGCCATCACGGAAGTGCTCGCCAGCAAGGCCCTGGCAGCGCTGGCAGCCACCGGCATGGAACGCCTGGTGGTGGCAGGCGGCGTGGGGGCCAATGCCCGCCTGCGGGAACGGCTGGGTGCCGCAGTGCAGGAAGCCGGCGTGCGGGTGTTTTATCCGCGACTGGAGTTCTGCACCGACAATGGCGCCATGATCGCCTTCGCCGGTGCCATGCGACTTGCCGAAGCCCGCCGCGACTACGGCTTCGGCGTGCGTCCGCGCTGGGATCTGGCGAGCCTGCAGCCCCCGGCCTAGGGGCGCCCGTGCAGGCGGCCCACCCATTCCAGGAGCCAGCTGCTGCCGGTGAGCCGCGCCACCTCGTCCGGATAGAAGATGACGGCGTAGATGACACCCAACAGGAGCAGCAGCAGGAGGTGGCCAAACAGGCCCTCCGGCTTGAGCACCCCCCAATAGCGCATGGCGAGGAACATGAGATCCTTCTTGTGCTCGGACATGCGCCGGTAGCGCCGGAACCAGGCCACCACCAGGTACACCCCGTAGCCTCCCGCCAGGGCCACGAACACCGCCCGGAACACGCCGAACATGTCCATGGTGCCACCCAGCACGCGGTGGTACATGAGGGATAGCCAGCCCATGACGAAGGCGGCGGCCACCGCGATGAGGACGTTGGCGATGAGCCGGCGCCGCTCCCGCGCCAGGTCCCGCTGACGCTGCAGGAAGAAGCCGTCGATCTCCTGCTTGAGGTATTCCACCTTGTCCTGCACCAGGCTGGCGATTTCCTGCCGGGCCAGGGCGATGCGTGCATCCAGCGTGGCACCCAGGCGCTCCGCCGCATAGTCCACCAGCTCCTTCACGTCGGTCTTGGTGAACTGGCGCTGGTTGTGGAGTTCCTCCGAGATTTTCTCCAGCTTGCTGTCCACCTCGCGGCTCGCGCCCAGAATGATCTCGCGCAGTTCCCGGCTGGCCATCGCGATACCTGTTTGCACCGTGTCGCCCAGTTTCTCGCCGGCCCGGTCGATGGCATGCTCCGCGACCTTTTCCAGGCTCTCGCGGGCATAGTCCATTTCCTTCTCGAACCAGGCCATGGTGAACTTAGGCACTCATTCCGGTGGCATGTCCTGGGGGCGCGGCGCAGGCTTGCCGAAGCCTGCCTCCTCGCCCCGCAGCAGCTTGCGGATGTTGCTGCGGTGACGCCACACGAGCAGCACCGAAAGCAGGATCACCATGCCCACGAAGACGGGAGGCACCCAGAGAGCCGCGTAGAGGGGGGCGAGCAGCGCCGCCACCAGGGCAGACAGGGAGGAGATGCGAAACATGGCGAAGGTGAGCAGCCAGGTGGCCGCCACGCTCAAGCCGAGCCAGCCATTCACGGCCAGCAGGACACCGAAGGCAGTGGCCACCCCCTTGCCGCCGCGGAAGCCGAAGAAAACCGGAAACAGATGCCCGAGGAAGACCGCGATGCCCGCGCCCGCCACCACGGTCGCCGGCAGTTCCCAGGCCGGGCCGTAGTTTAGCGCCACGGCCATCACCAGCCAGCCCTTGACGGCATCGCCGACGAGGGTCAGCAGGGCGGCGGCACGCCGTCCGGTGCGCAACACGTTGGTGGCACCGGGATTGCCCGAACCGTAGGAACGGGGATCCGGCAGCCCGAACAGGCGGCTGACGATGACGGCGAAGGACAGGGAACCTACCAGGTAGGCGCCCAGGAGCAAGGCTATCGGGGCCATGACAAAACCGGCTAAAATGCGGGACTTTTTGATTTTACTTTAGTTTTCCCGTGGACATCATCTTCCTGCACGACTTCCGGCTGGAGCTTCTGATCGGCATCTATCCCTGGGAGCGCCACATGCCCCAGACGGTGCAGATCGACCTGGACATCGGCCTGCCTTCCAGCCGCGCGGGGGAAACCGACCGCATCGACGACACCATCGACTACGGGGCCGTCGTGGCGCGCCTGAGGGAAAGCCTCGCCCGGCGCCATTTCGATTTGCTCGAAGCCCTGGCGGAGCACATCGCCCACATCGTGCGCCACGAGTTCGGCGCGCCCTGGGTGCGAGTCACCGTCACCAAGCTGGGCATGCTCAAGGACATCCGCCGCGTGGGCCTCACCATCGAACGGGGCACCCGCCCTGCTTGCTGATCCAGCCGTGGAATACGCCTTCGCCGCCGCCGTGCTGCTCGCGGCCTATTTCGTGCGCGGCATTTCCGGCTTCGGCTCCGGCTTGGTCGCCGTGCCGCTGTTGGCGCTGACCTTCCCCCTCACCCAGGTGGTGCCCTTCATGCTGCTCATGGATCTCACCGCCTCGGCCATCCTGGGCCAGGCCAACCGCCGCCTGGTGCGCTGGGGCGAGCTGGTCCCCCTCGCCCCGGGCAGCGTGCTGGGTGTGGTGCTGGGTGCCACCCTGCTGCTCGCCCTGGACCGGCAGGCGCTGCTCACCACCCTGGGGCTCTTGGTCATCCTGTTCGCCCTGCGCAGTCTGCTCGCCCTGCAGGACGGCCGGCCCATCTCACGGCTTTGGGCATTCCCGGCAAGCTTCATTGGCGGCACGGTGAGCGCCCTGTTCGGCACCGGCGGGCCACCCTACGTGATCTACCTGAGCCATCGCCTGCGCGACAAGTCGGCATTCCGCGCCACCACCTCGGCGCTGTTTTTGCTGGAAGGTGCCCTGCGCGCTCTGGTGTTCGCCGCCAGCGGCCTGATCCAGCCCCGGGTGCTTGCAGGCTACGTGCTTGCCCTGCCGCTCATGGGGCTGGGGCTTTGGGCCGGCAGCCGGGTGCATGTGGGATTGAGCAACGCCCAGATGATGCGCGTCATCGGCGGCCTGCTGCTCATGAGCGGTTTCGCCCTGCTCTGGAAAGCCGGCCACTGACCGGGCTGCCTAGCCGCGGGGATGATGGCGCGCATGGAGCTGCTTCATGCGCTCCCGTGCCACGTGGGTATAGATCTGGGTGGTGGAAATGTCGGCGTGTCCCAGCAGCATTTGCACCACGCGCAGGTCGGCGCCGTGGTTGAGCAGATGGGTGGCGAAGGCATGGCGCAGGGTGTGGGGCGACAGCGGCCGCTGAATGCCCGCGCGGCGGGCGTAACGCTTGATGAGCGTCCAGAACATCTGGCGCGTCATGGGGCCGCCGCGCGCAGTGACGAACACCGCATCCGATGCCTGCTGTCCCAGCAGTGCTCCCCGCGCGCCCCCCAGGTAGCGCGTGAGCCAGTCGGCCGCCACCTCGCCCAGGGGCACCAGCCGCTCCTTCGAGCCCTTGCCCATGACCCGCACCACACCGGCCTCCAGACTGAGCTCATTGAGTCTCAGTCCCACCAGCTCGCTCACGCGCAGGCCGGTGGCGTAGAGGGTTTCGAGCATGGCGCGGTCGCGCAGGCCGAGGGGGGTGGTGACATCCGGCGCCGCCAGGAGCGCTTCCACTTCCGCCTCGCTCAGACTCTTGGGCAGGGCGCGCGGCAGCCGGGGCCGCTCCACCTGCAGGGTGGGATCGGCCTGGATGCGTCCCTGACGCAGGAGATATTGGTAGAAACGGCGCACGCTGGAGAGCAGCCGGCCGGTGCTGCTGGCCTTCATGTGGGGCGCCTGATCGGCCAGGAAGGCGAGCAGCTCGGCGCGGTGCAGAGTCTCCAGGCTGCCGCCGCGGTCCGCCAGCCAGGCGGCCAGCTTGGCCAGGTCCCGCCGGTAGGCGGCGAGCGTGTTGCGGGAAAGCCCTTCCTCCAGCCACAGGCTGTCGCAGAATTCGTCCAGCACCGCCTGGGTGGCGGCGGATTCCGCGATGGGCTCAGGCCGCCCCGCGCTCATGGCGCAACAGCCACGCCTTGATGGCGAGGGCGGAGCCGCCGGTGCGGTTCATGAAACCGCCGGGGCCGGCGCGCGCCACCACCCGGTGACAGGGAATCACCAGGGGAATCGGATTGGCGCCACAGGCCTGCCCCACGGCCCGGGCGCTGGAACCCAATGCCTGCGCCAGCGCCCCATAGGTGGTGACGCAGCCCGCAGGCAGGCCCGCCAGCGCCTGCCACACCCGGCGCTGGAAGGGCGTGCCGGCGGCTTCCACGGGCAGGCGGAACACATGGCGGGGATCCTCCAGGTAGGCCTCGATCTCCTCCACCACGCGCGCCGCGAAAGGGTCCTGGGCGGAAACAAGGGGGGTGTCGTGGGGCAGAAAGTCGATGGCAGTGAGCCGCTGCCCCCGGGTGCGTATGCCCAGCGTGCCGAACGGCGCGGGTATCACGGCCTGATAGTCCCCGCTCATGGCGCGCGCCGTTTGTCCCCGCGCTTGGCGGCAGGCGCGCGGGAAACCCCACCCGCCGCCGGTTTGCCGGCCGGCGTGCGCTGGCTGGCCATGCGCTGCTGGAAAGTCAGTGCTTCCTCACGCAGTCCGGCCCGTTCCAGGTTCGCCGCCGCGCTGCGCACGGCCTGGGCGGTGAGGGCGTCCGGTGTGGCAGGATCCCCGGCCAGGGCCGCCTGCACCGCGTAATCCGCAGCGAGATCGAACCGGCCGGCCTGTTCCGCATAGCGGGCGGCCGCGAGCCAGCCCAGTCGCCGCCGGCCCTCGGGCAGCTCCTCAGCGGCGGCCGCGGCGAAGCGCACCCCCTCCTCCACATTCGACGGTCCATCCCCCCAGGGATGGCGCGCCAGGAGCTGCACCGCCGTCTCCGTGCGCCCCGCCTCCACCAGGGACGCGAACAGGCGCCGGCGAGCCGTCTCGCGGGTGGCGGGCTGGGCCCCCGCCTGGGCGAGATAGGCATAGACGGCGCGCGCCTCCGGGGCCTCGACGGGCGCGAGGCCCGCCGCCACCGCGAGCCAGGAGGCATCGTCCCCCTGAAGGAGCTGGGCGCGGTTGCCCGTGGCCTCGCCCAGCGCGAGGTAGGCCTGCCAGAGCTCGGGCAGCCGTTCAGGCCGCCCCGCCCCCACCTGCCGCTCCAGGGCATCCAGACGCAAGGCGGTATCGCCGCGGCGTTGCGCCGCATCCGCCAGCACGTGCAGCCAGTCCAGGGCGGTGGGCTGGCTGACGAGTGCGGCCTGGGCACGGCTTTGCGCCGTCTCGGGCGGGATCAGCCCGGCCGCCAGGGCCAGGGCGGTGGCCGTGGCGCCGTTGGGGTCCAGCTCCCGGGCCCAGGTCAGGGCCTCCACGGCCCGGCCTTCCGCCAGCAGGCCGTCCACGAATGCCCCTGCCACCTCCCGCGACAGGGGCGCGAAGTCCTGCTGGTAGCGCAGCATGGCCCGGTAGGCTTCGTCCGGACGGTGGTCGGCGAGCCAGGAACGGATCACCAGCCGCCGGGCCCACTGGTGATTGTCGGGGGAGAGGGGAAAGCGCCACAAAAGCTCAGCCAGCCGCTGCCGGGCCGCGCGGCCCTCGCCGCGCTCCAGATGGGCCCAGGCGGCATGACCCAGGGCCTTCTGGCGCAGGTCGTCGGGGACGCCGGCCGGCAGGGCCGCCACCCGCTGCAGCAGGGCGTCGGGCTGGTTGGTCAGGGACAGGAGGGTGAGACGCAGGGATTCCCACTGCGCCCAGCCCGGTGCGCGGGCATCGGCCGGCTGGTCACGTTCCACCCGGGCCAGCGCCAACCGGGGCAGGCCGTTTTGCAGGAACTGCTGGGCCGTGGCCAGGGAATCGGCCGGCGCCGCCGGGGAAACCAGCAAAAGGAGGCAGGCCAGGACCCGGCGCGAAAGGAGCATTGCCATCCGGGCCATTCTAAGCCGGGCGAGGCACGGGCGCAAAAGACAACGGGCGCCCGCGGCGCCCGTGGTCCCCTGCCGCGCGCCCGGCGCGCTGGATACCGCCCTTACTCGGCAGCCGCCTCGCGGTTCTTGGCGGAGAGCTTTTCCTTGATGCGCGCCGACTTGCCGGAGCGCTCGCGCAGGTAGTAGAGCTTGGCCCGCGCGACGTCGCCCTTGCGCTTGACCTCGATGGCGGCCACCGCCGGCGAGTAGGTCTGGAAGGTGCGCTCCACGCCTTCGCCCGAGGAGATCTTGCGCACGATGAAGGAGGAATTGAGGCCGCGGTTGCGCTTGGCGATCACCACGCCCTCGAAGGCCTGCAGGCGCTCCCGGTTGCCTTCCTTCACCTTCACCTGCACCACCACGGTGTCGCCCGGGGCGAAATCGGGAATGGTCTTGCCCAGGCGGGCGATTTCTTCCGCTTCGATCTGCTGGATGAGGTTCATGCTCTTGCTCCTTGTTTCCTGTTCCGTATTTCCCGACCGCGTCTCCCGGCGTCCGCCTTCAGGCGTCCCCGTCGATGGCGCGTTCCCGTTGCAATTCCTGCCAAAGCCGCGCTTCCTCCGGGCTCAGGGGATGCTCCCTGAGCCAGCGGGCGAACAGGTCCGGCCGCCGCTCCCAGGTGCGCAGCATGGCTTCCTTCAACCGCCACAGCCGGATGCGTTCGTGATGCCCGGACAGCAGCACCGGCGGCACCGGCATGCCCCGATACACCTCCGGCCGGGTGTAATGGGGATGATCCAGCAGTCCGTGCACGAAGGACTCCTGCTGCACCGAGTCCGCATCCCCCACTGCGCCCGGCAGCTGGCGCACCACCGCGTCGATCAGCACCATGGCCGCCAGCTCGCCGCCCGACAGCACGTAATCCCCGATGGACAGCTCTTCGTCCACCTGGCGCTGGATGAGGCGTTCATCCACGCCCTCGTAGCGCCCGCACAGCAGGATCAGGCCGGGCTCCCCCGCAAGCGCCACCACCCGCCGGTGATCCAGCACCGCGCCCTGGGGCGAGAGGTAGATCACCCGGCTGTGGGCAATGCCCGCGTCCCGCTGGGCGTCCCGGGCCGCCTCGATGGCCGCCTCCAGCGGCTCGGCCAGCATCACCATGCCCGGTCCGCCGCCGTAGGGCCGGTCGTCCACCGTCCGGTAGGCATCCGTGGTGAAATCCCGGGGATTCCACAGATGCAGGCGGTACAGCCCCTGCTCCAGGGCGCGGGCGGTAATCCCCTGCTTCGCCACCGCATCGAACATGGGCGGGAACAGGGTGACCACGTCGAAACGCGGTTTAATAGTCCACCCCCCAGTCCACGCGGATGATGCCCTCCGCCAGGTCCACGTCCAGGATCACCTGGCGGATGAAGGGGATCAACCGTTCCCGCTCCCCCTGCACCACCAGCACGTCGTTGGCGCCGGTTTCCATCAGTTCCCGCACGGTGCCCAGGCTTGTGCCTTCGGTGTTGACCACCGTGAGGCCGATCAGATCGACCCAGTAGTATTCGTCCTCACCGGTGCTGGGCAACGCCCCGCGCGGCACCACCACCCATTGCCCCTTGAGGCGCGCCGCCTGGTCCCGGTCGTCGATGCCCGCAAGCTTGGCCAGCACCTGCGCGCCATGCACCCTGCTCTGCACCACCTCGTGCTCGGCATAGGGGGCCTCCCTGCCGAGCCACCAGCGCCCGTAACGGGTCAGGCTGGCGGGTGTTTCCGTGTAAGGATGGATCTTGATCCATCCCAGCACGCCGAACGGGCCGGTCACCCGGCCCATCACCACCCACTTCTCGTCAGGCGGCGTTCTTGATGAGTTTGGCAACGGTGTCGCTGAGCTTGGCGCCCACGCTTTGCCAGTAGGCCACCCGCTCCTTGTCGATGCGCAGGGACTCGGTGCCTTCGGGCGCCACGGGGTTGTAGAACCCCACGCGCTCGATGAAATTGCCGTCGCGGCGGCGCCGGGAATCGGTGACCACCACGTTGTAAAAGGGGCGCTTCTTCGCACCGCCCCGGGAAAGTCGGATCACTACCATATCGTTTTCGCCTGGATGGGGAACGGAAAAGAGCGGGATTCTAGGGGGTTTTCCGTTTTCCCGCAAGCGCTTGGCCCAAGCCCGCCGGGCGCGGGCCCGTCCCCGGCGGGACGGTTGGTGCGAGACCGGGATGGGATATAGTGGCGCCATGAGCGATACGACCATGCCTCCCATCACCGGCCTCATTCTCGCCGGGGGTGAAGGGCGCCGCATGGGCGGCCAGGACAAGGGTCTCGTGCTGCTGCGCGGCCGCCCCCTCGCGGAGTGGGTGCTCACACGGATCCAGCCCCAGGTGAGTGAGGTGCTCATTTCCGCCAACCGCAACCTGGAGGCCTACGCCGCCCTGGGCCACCCCGTGCTCAGGGACCGCACCGAGGGTTTCGTGGGCCCCCTGGCGGGCATCGCTCGCGGTCTGCTGGAAACCCGCCATCCCTTCCTCCTCGCGGTGCCCTGTGACACACCCTTTCTGCCGGACGACCTGGTGGCGCGCCTGTATGCCGCCCTGGTGCGCGAACAAGCGGAGCTGGCGGTGCCCCTCGCAGCGGGACGCACCCAGCATGCCGTCTGCCTCATGCGCACGGAGGTGGGCGCCAGTCTCGCCGCCTATCTGGCGCGGGGCGGGCGCAAGGTGCAGGACTGGCAGGCGGGACTGAAACGCGCGGTGGTGGATTTCGGCGACGAGGCGGCCTTCTTCGTCAACATCAACCGGCCGGAGCAGCTTGCGGCCCTGGAAGGACGGCCCCGCCCGGACTGATTCAGCCGCGCCGGTCCAGCAGGGCGCGCACCTGCCGGGCGATGTGCAACTCCTCGTT
>JBBFMG010000092.1:0-8762 GCA_037478575.1 Burkholderiales bacterium
ATCAGGGCGGCGATCTCGGCGGAAGACAGGAGCTTGTCGAACCGAGCCCGCTCCACGTTGAGGATCTTGCCCTTGAGGGGAAGAATCGCCTGAAATCGGCGGTCACGTCCCTGCTTGGCGGAGCCCCCGGCGGAATCGCCCTCCACGATGTAAAGCTCGGACTGCGCCGGGTCCCTTTCCTGGCAGTCTGCCAGCTTGCCGGGCAGACCCATGGAATCCAGAACGCCTTTGCGCCGGGTCATCTCCCGGGCCTTACGCGCGGCCTCCCGGGCGCGCGCCGCCTCGATGATCTTGGAGGCGATCGCCTTGGCATCCGTGGGATGTTCCGCCAGGAATTCCCCCAGCTTGGCCGCGACGATTTCCTCCACCACCGGGCGCACCTCGGAGGAAACCAGCTTGTCCTTGGTCTGGCTGGAGAACTTGGGATTGGGCACCTTGACCGAGAGCACACAGGTGAGGCCTTCCCGCATGTCGTCGCCCGTGGTCTCCACCTTGGCCTTCTTGGCCAGATCACCGCCCTGGATGTAGTTGTTCAGGGTGCGGGTGAGCGCTGCGCGCAGGCCCGTGAGGTGGGTACCACCGTCCCGCTGGGGAATGTTGTTGGTGAAACAGAGGACGTTTTCCTGGTAGGAGTCGTTCCACTGCATGGCGACTTCCACGGTGATGCCGTCCTTTTCGCCGCTGGCGTAGAAGATGTTGGGATGGAGCACGGTCTTGCTGCGGTTCATGTACTCCACGAAACCCTTCACG
The DNA here is from genome assembly GCA_037478575.1 of Burkholderiales bacterium. Classification (GTDB taxonomy): domain Bacteria; phylum Pseudomonadota; class Gammaproteobacteria; order Burkholderiales; family Thiobacteraceae; genus Thiobacter. The sequence continues at coordinate 751 of JBBFMG010000092.1, forward strand.
CCGCCGGAAAAGGCGAAGTTTTCCTCCTTGCCCGTGCGCTGGTCCACCAGGGTGATGGCCACCCCGTTGTTGAGGAAGGACAGTTCCCGCAGCCGCCGCGCCAGAATGTCGTAGTGGTATTCGATGGGGCCGAAGATTTCCTTGTCGGCCATGAAATGGACTTCGGTACCCCGCTGCCTGGTTTCACCAATCACCCGCAGGGGTGCCACCGGCTCACCGCGGCGGAATTCCATGAAATGCACCTTCCCGTCCCGGCGAATGGTGAGCTTCAGCCACTCGGACAGGGCATTGACCACGGATACGCCCACGCCGTGCAGGCCGCCGGACACCTTGTAGGAATTGGAGTCGAACTTGCCGCCGGCGTGGAGCACCGTCATGATCACCTCCGCCGCCGACCGGCCTTCCTCGGGGTGAATGTCGGTGGGGATGCCGCGGCCGTTGTCCGTGACGCTGATGGAGTTGTCCGTGTGGATGGTCACGCGGATTTCGTTGCAATAGCCCGCCAAGGCTTCGTCGATGGCATTGTCCACCACCTCGAACACCATGTGGTGCAGGCCTGTGCCGTCGGCGGTGTCGCCAATGTACATGCCGGGACGCTTGCGCACGGCTTCCAGGCCCCGCAGCACCTTGATGGCCGAGGAATCGTAGCTTTGCGCCTCGAGGTCGGCCTTGTGCTGGTGGGCTTCCTGCTCGGTTTTGAAGCAGGCGACTTTCTCCTCGCCGGAAAAGACACACCACTCCCGGCCGGACTTTCTTACGTTCAAATCACTCATGGAGGTTCCCAAAGGGTCCTTGTTTCACGTGAAACATCTCAAATACGCATGGGCATGACCACATACTGGAAGCCCGGGTCATCGGGGACGGTCAGCAGTGCACTGCTGGAGGAATCGCCCAGCGCCCACTCCACTTCCCTGCTCTCCAGGTGGTTCAGAGCATCCAGCAGATAACTCACGTTGAATCCAATATCCAGGGCATCCCCCCCATATTCGATATCCAGCTCTTCCTGCGCCTCCTCCTGCTCCGCATTGTTGGAGAGGACCTTCAGGCTGTCCTTGGTGAGGACTAGCCGCACCCCCCTCACCTTCTCGTTGGAGAGGATGGCGGCCCGCTGAAGCGCCTGCAGCAGGGTTAACCGATCGATGCGGAACCGGTTCCTGTAACCAGACGGGATCACCCGCGTGTAGTCCGGGAACTTGCCGTCCACCACCTTGGAATCCAGCAGGATGCTGCCAAAGCTGAAGTGGACCTGGTTCCTGCCCAGCCGAATGCTCACCTCTTCCTCGGAATCGGACAGAAGCCGTTGCAACTCCAGCACCGTCTTGCGGGGAACGATGATTTCCTGGGGTTCTCCGGCGGCCTGCTCCAGCTCCCGTCGGCACAGGCTCAGGCGATGCCCGTCGGTGGCCACCACCCGCAGCTCCCCGTTGCCCAGCACCAACAGCATGCCATTGAGGTAGTAGCGAATGTCTGCCTGGGCCATGGCGAACTGCACCAGATGGATGGCTTGCCGCATGGTCTTCTGGGTCAGCCGGATTTCCCGCTCGCTCCCATCCCCGGCGGGGAAACGGGGAAAATCCTCGGCAGGCAGGGTCTGCAGGGTGAACCGGCTCTTGCCAGCCTTGAGCAGGAGGCGCGAATCCTGGAGGTCCAGGCTGACCTGAGTACCCTCGGGCAGGGCACGCAGGATGTCCTGCAGCTTGCGCGCGGAACAGGTGGTCTGGAAGGGTTGCTGCACGTCCACCGGAGCCGTCTCCGCATGGACCTGGATCTCCAGATCGGTGGCCAGGAAACCCAGCCGCCCGTCCTGCCCTTCCAGCAGCACGTTGGACAGGATGGGCAGGGTATGTTTCCGCTCGACGATTCCCGTGACCGCAGAAAGTCCCTTGAGCAGCGTTTCCCGGTCGGTTTGAGTCAGTAGCATTGTTGTTTCTTTCCTGATGGTAAGTCTAATAAGCCTGCAGGATATGTGGAAAACTCAAAAAATGATTTGATTCCAATCACTTGTATCGATGTAGCCTGTGCATGGAACTGGGGATCGCCCAGGAATCGTTTTGTGGATGCCTTCGGTCCCCTCCCATTGCTGTCACTTGTCCACAAAACGTCCCCAGTCCATCCCGTCTGCGCCCGGGTCAGCCCCGGAGGGTCTGCATGAGCAGCGCAAAATCCCGGTTTAAGGTGGGGTCCTGGCTGCGCAGTTCCTCGATGCGCCGGCAGGCGTGCAGGACCGTGGTGTGATCCCGACCGCCGAAGGCATCGCCGATATCCGGCAGGCTCAGCTGGGTGAGTTCCTTGGCCAGGGCCATGGCGATCTGCCGTGGCCGTGCCACCACCCGCGAGCGCTTTTTCGAGTACATCTCCGCGACCTTGATCTTGTAATAGTCCGCCACGGTCTTCTGGATGTTTTCGATGGAAATCTGCCGGGTCTGCACCGCCAGCAGGTCCTTGAGCGCTTCCTTCGCCAGATCCACCGTGATGGACTGGCCGGTGAAGCGAGAGTAAGCGACCACCCGCTTGAGCGCGCCTTCCAGTTCCCGCACATTGGACTGGATCTGTTTCGCGATGAAGAAGGCCACGTCCTCGCCCAGGGTCACCTTCTCCCCTTCCGCTTTCTTGAGCAGGATGGCCACCCGCATCTCCAGTTCGGGGGGTTCGATGGCCACCGTGAGTCCCCAACCGAAGCGGGACACCAGGCGGTCCTCGATGCCCTGCATTTCCTTGGGATAGGTGTCGCAGGTGATGATTACCTGCTTGTGGGCCTCGATCAGAGCGTTGAAGGCGTAGAAGAATTCCTCCTGGGTGCGGCTCTTGCCGGCGAAAAACTGGATGTCGTCGATCAGCAGCAGGTCCAGGGAATGGTAATAGCGCTTGAAGTCGTTGAAGGATTTGTGCTGATAGGCGCGCACCACGTCGGAGACGTAGCGTTCCGCGTGGATATAGCTGATCTTGGCATGGCGGTTGTGTTCCAGCACCAGGTTGCCAATGGCCTGGATCAGGTGGGTCTTGCCCAGCCCCACCCCACCATACACGAACAGGGGGTTGTAGGCCGAGCCCGGGTTTTCCGCCACCTGGAGCGCCGCGGCCCGGGCAAGCTGGTTGGCCTTGCCCGTGACGAAGTTGGCAAAGTTGAACGCGGGATTGAGTCCGGAATGCCCTTCCCGCGCCGCCTTCGGGGGCGCGAAGGGCTTGCTCTCAGGGGCGAAGGCCGGGGCCCGGGCCTCGGCCTGGCCCAGCACCACCTCGATGTTCACCGGGCGTCCCAGTTCGGTCTCGGCCCATTCGTGGATGCGCCCCAGGAATTTGTCCTTCACCCACTGCTGCACGAAGCGGTTGGGCGCCAGCAGACGCACACCCTCCTCGTCCTCTTCCGCCCGGAGAGGCTTGATCCAGGTGTTGAACTGCTGGGGGGTCAGCTCTTTGCTGAAGCGGTCGAGACAGCGCTGCCAAAAGCCATCCATCCGGTTCATGCCTCTTCAGGTCTGTTCTGGGGAAGGACGCAGCCCAGGGGACGGGCGGGGGAGGAAGCGCCCATTGTACCCCATCCGGCGGAGTTATCCACAGCGGCGACCCCGGGAGGGACCTTGGGATGCACCCCGCTGACAGGGATTTAATCATTGACAGGGAAAGGCTTTTCCCGGTTAAATACGCGGTTTCCGATTTCGACCCGCAGAGGCCAACATGAAACGCACCTACCAGCCCTCCGTCGTCCGCCGCAAGCGTACCCATGGTTTCCTGGTGCGCATGCGGACCAAAGGCGGCCGCGCCGTCATCAATGCCCGTCGCGCCAAGGGCCGGAAGCGTCTCGCCGTCTGAAGGCGCCGGCGGTGCGCGGCCCCCATCGGTGAAGGCCCGGTACCGCTTCCCCAAACGCAGTCATTTGCGGAAAACGGACGAGATTTCGTCCGTTTTCGATTTTCGGCGCCGCTCCGTGGGTGCCTTTGTGACGGTCCATGTCAGGCCCACCGACCTGGGTTTCCCCCGTCTGGCGGTGATGGTGCCCCGTCGGGTCGCCCCGCGCGCGGTGGACCGCAACTACATGCGGCGCGTGGTGCGGGAAGTGTTCCGGCTGTTCCAGCCCGAGCTGGGCAGCTGCGACCTGGTGGTGCGCATCACCCGGCGCTTCGGGCGCGAGGATTTCCAGACCGTGCGCCAAGAACTGTCCCAGCTTCTGGCTAGACTGTGCCCATGTCCCGACTCCTCCTTGGCCTGATTCGCGGCTATCAGCTTCTGGTGAGCCCCTTCATTGGCGCCCACTGCCGCTATCACCCCACCTGTTCAGACTATGCCTGCGAGGCGGTGACCCGACACGGCGCCCTGCGGGGAGCCTGGCTTGCCCTGCGCCGCATCGCCCGCTGCCATCCCTGGGCGGAGGGGGGCAGTGACCCGGTACCGCCGGCGCACGGTGAGCCTCCCCTTGCGTCGGGCAGCTAAGCCAGGTCCCTTGCTTCGAGATTTTTCCGAGACCCTTCGATGGACACCCAGCGCCTGATTCTCTTTATCGTGTTCTCTTTTTCCCTGCTTCTCCTGTGGGAGGCCTGGCAGGACTACCACACGCCCAAGCCCGCGGTGGCACCCGCCACCAGCGCTGCTTCCGCCGACGCCGTGCCCCAGCGCAGCCAAAGCCTCGGAGCCACCCAGCCTCCTGCCGCCCAAGGCCCGGTGCTCCCGAAGGGCCAGCGGATCCGGGTGCGAACGGACGTGATCGACGCCGAAATTGACACCAACGGTGGCGATCTGCGCAAGGTGGTGCTGCTGCGCCATGGGGCGACCGAAGACCGGCGCAAGCCCATGGTGCTCCTGGCAGACGAGCCTCCCCACTGGTATGTCGCCCAAAGTGGGCTACTGGGGAGCAGCCTGCCCACCCACAAGGATGTGTTCCAGGCCGAAGAGAGTGAGTACCAGCTCGCGCCTGGGGTAGGGAGCCTGGAAGTACGCCTGACCTGGCAGAGCCCCACCGGGGTGCGTGTGGACAAGGTCTACACCTTCCGGCCCGGCAGCTATCTCGTGGACGTGCGCTTCGACGTTCACAACGGCACCGCGGCCGACATCGATGCGGATGCCTATTTCCAGTTGCTGCGTGACGACACCCCTCCCGCCGGGGAATCCAGCCTGATGCCCACCTACACCGGCCCGGCGATCTACACCGAGGCGGACAAATTCCACAAGGTCGCCTTTTCGGACATCGCCAAGGGCAAGCCCCCGGTCAAGGCGCGGGACGGCTGGGTGGCCATGCTCCAGCACTATTTCCTGGCGGCCTATCTGCCTCCCGCCGGCCCGGAGCGCGAGTACTACACGCGCAAGCTCGCCGATCACCTGTATGCCGCGGGTGTCGTCCTGCCGGTGGGGCGCATTGCCCCGGGCGGCACAGGCAGTCTCCGGACGGGCCTGTATGTGGGTCCCCAGGAGCAGGACACCCTGAAGACCCTCGCGCCGGGCCTCGAGCTTGCGGTGGATTACGGCATGCTCACCATCATTGCCGCCCCCCTGTTCTGGCTGCTCAAGACCCTTCACGGCCTGTTGGGCAACTGGGGCTGGGCCATCATTGCCCTCACCGTGCTCATCAAGCTGGCCTTCTACCCCCTCTCCGCTGCCAGCTACCGTTCCATGGCCAAGATGAAGGCGGTCGCCCCGCGCCTGCAGAAGATCAAGGAAATGTATGGCGAAGACCGCCAGAAGCTGCATCAGGCCATGATGGAGCTGTACAAGACGGAAAAGATCAATCCCATGGGTGGCTGTCTGCCGGTCCTGATCCAGATTCCGGTGTTCATCGCCCTCTACTGGGTGCTGCTCTACAGCGTGGAAATGCGCCACGCGCCCTTCGCCCTCTGGATCCAGGATCTCACCGCGCCCGACCCCTACTACGTGCTGCCGGTGCTCATGGGCCTGTCCATGATCGTCCAGACCAAGCTCAATCCCACGCCGCCGGATCCCATCCAGGCCAAGGTCATGATGATCATGCCGGTGGTGTTCTCGGTGATGTTCTTTTTCTTCCCCGCGGGCCTGGTGCTCTACTGGCTGGTGAACAATCTGCTCTCCATCCTCCAGCAGTGGCGCATCAACACCGTCCTGGGTGTCGAGACCAAGGGTGGGGCCAAGTGACACCATCGCCGCGGTAGCCACGCCCCCCGGCCGGGGCGGCATTGGGGTGGTGCGCGTCTCGGGACCGGCGGTGCGGGAAATCGCCCAGGCCCTGCTGGGCCGCCTGCCCGCCCCGCGCCATGCCACCCTGGCGGATTTCCGTGGCGCCGGCGGCGAGGTGCTGGACCAGGGCATCGCCCTGTTTTTCCCTGCTCCCCATTCCTTCACCGGCGAGGACGTGCTGGAGCTCCAGGGTCATGGCGGCCCTGCCGTGCTTCAGCTGGTGCTCGAACGTTGTCTCCACCTCGGGGCGCGCCTGGCCGAGCCGGGGGAATTCACCCGCCGCGCCTATCTCAACGACAAGCTGGACCTGGCCCAGGCCGAAGCGGTCGCCGACCTCATTGATGCCGCCTCCACCCAGGCCGCCAAAAGCGCCCTGCGCTCCCTGCGGGGGGAGTTCTCCCGGGAAATCCAGGCTCTCGTTGACGCGCTCATCGACCTGCGCATGCTGGTGGAAGCCACCCTCGACTTTCCGGAGGAGGAAATCGATTTCCTCAGCGCGGCCCGCGCCCGGGACAAGCTCGCCGACCTCCTGGCCCGTATGGCCACGGTGCAGGCCCGCGCCCGCCAGGGGAGCCTCCTGCGGGAGGGATTGCAGGTGGTCCTCATCGGCCGGCCCAACGTGGGCAAATCCAGCCTGCTCAACCGCCTGGCCGGCGAGGAGGTGGCCATCGTCACCCCCGTGGCCGGCACCACCCGGGACACCCTGCGCGAGGCCATCCAGATCGACGGCATTCCCCTGCACATCATCGATACGGCGGGCCTGCGGGAGACGGTCGACGAGGTGGAGCGTCTGGGCATCGCCCGCACCTGGGCGGCGGTGGAGAAGGCCGACCTCGCCCTGGTGGTCATGGAAGCAAGCCAGGGTCTGGCCGAGGAAGACGCCGCCATTCTCGCCCGCCTGCCTGCGGGCCTGCCCGTGCTGCGGGTGTTCAACAAGATCGACCTCACCGGCGAGCCCGCCCGGCTGGAAGGCGACAGCGTTCACCTTTCCGCCAAGAGCGGGGCGGGCATCGATCTGCTGCGCCGGCGGCTCCTGGAACTGGCCGGCTGGCAGCAGACCGGCGAAGGCATTTTCATGGCGCGCACGCGCCACCTGCGTGCGCTGGAGCAGGCGCGGCATCATCTGGAGGCGGCAGACCGGAACTGGCAGGCGCTGGAACTCCTGGCAGAGGAGCTCAAGCTCGCCCAGAATCAGCTCGCCACCATCACGGGGGAATTCACCCCGGACGATCTCCTGGGCGAGATCTTTTCGCGCTTTTGCATCGGCAAATAGGTCTTTGCGCCGCCGGCCAGGGGATCAGCCCTCCTCGTCGGTCGCCAGGTCAACCACACCCCGCGCCGAAAGCCAGGCCCGCGCGGCCTGCACCGCCAGGGTGGGGCCGGCCACATAGGCATCCATCTCGGCCAGCCTGGGGCGTGCGCCCAACGTCTGTTCCAGCACGCGCGGCACGACTTCCGCCTGGCGGCTGGCGGTGGCTTCCAGATCGCCCCCCGCCAGCACCGGGGTGAAATGCACGTGGTCCAGGGCGTCGGCCCAGGCGCGGCCGAGATTGGCCGCATAGAGGGACTCGGGTCGCGCCGCCACCCACACCAGATGGATGGCCGGCGCATTTTCCAGCGCCAGCGCATGTTCCATCAGGCTCTTGATGGGGGCGAAGCCGGTGCAGAAGGCGAGGAAGAGAATGGGGCGGGTGGAGCGGCGGTCCAGCACGAAGTCGCCAAAGGGACCCTCTACCCCCACCTCCTCGCCGGGTGTGAGGGAGTGGAACACGTGGTCCGCGAAGGGATTGCCTTCCATGCGCCGCACGTGGAATTCCAGATGCCGGTCCTCGCAGGGGCAGCTGGCCACCGGCAGCTCCGCCGTGAGGGACTGG
>JBBFMG010000093.1:0-8652 GCA_037478575.1 Burkholderiales bacterium
CCGGCGGCAAGACGCTTTCTCGGGGAGCCCCTGGTGGGCGAATCCTGGGCCGGCGTGCGGGCGGCGCGCCTTGCCGCCACGACCACGCCGGACGAATGGGAGACGCGGGATGGCCGGCGCCTCAGCATCTCCGCCCAGGCCCTGCCGGCCTACGGCGGCGACCTGCTGCTGGTGCACGACGTCACCCAGGCCCACGCCCTGCGCAGTGAGCTGGCACGCCACCAGCGCCTGTCGGCCATGGGTGAGGTGGCCGCGCGGCTGGCCCATCAGCTGCGCACGCCTTTGGCCACCGCCCTGCTTTACGCTTCCCACCTCAACCGTCCCACCCTGGCCGAGGCCGAGCGGCTGCGTTTTGCCGCCAAGGTGCTGGAGCGGCTGCGCCATCTGGAACACCTGATCCAGGACATGCTGCTGTTCGTGCGGGGAGAGGCGGCGGGGCGGGAAACCCTGGCCGTTTCCACCCTGCTTGCGGATCTGGCCCAGATGTTGGAGCCCCAGATGCAGGCGCGGGGCCTGGCGTTCACGGTCCTGGATGAGGCTCAGGGCGCCAGTCTGACCTGCAGCCGGGAGGCCCTGGGCAGCGCCCTCATGAGCCTGCTGGAAAACGCCATGCAGGTGTGCCAGGCAGGCGACCGGGTGCGTCTGGCGGCCCGGGTGGCGGGCAACGAGGTGGCATTTGAGGTGGAAGACAGCGGGCCCGGCATCGAACCGGCGCATCTGGAGCGGATTTTCGAGCCCTTCTTCACCACCCGCGCCGAGGGCACGGGGCTGGGGCTTGCCATCGTGCGCAGCGTGGCCGAAGCCCACGGCGGCCGCGTCGCGGTCGAGTCCCACCCCGGCCAGGGCAGCACGTTCACCCTGAGTCTGCCCTTGGCTACAATCGTCTGAACCGGAAGCCAGCCCATGTCCGCCCTGCCCATCCTCATCGTCGAAGACGACCGCGATCTGCGCGAAGCCCTGACCGACACCCTGGAGCTCGCAGGCTACCCGGTGCGGGTGGCGGAAGATGGCAGCGCCGCCCTGGCGATCCTGGAACGCGAAGCGGTGGGGCTGGTGGTGTCGGATGTGCAGATGCGTCCCATGGATGGCCACACCCTGCTCAAGGCCATCAAGGCCCGCTGGCCCGAGGTCCCCGTGCTGCTCATGACGGCCTACGGCATGATCGAGAAGGCGGTGGAGGCCATGCGCGACGGCGCCTGCAACTACCTGACCAAGCCCTTCGAGGCCGACCGGCTGCTCGCCGAAGTGGCCCGCTACATGCTCACGCCCGCCGCCGAGGGCGATGTGGTGGCGGAGGACGCCATGTCGCGGGAACTCCTGGCCCTGGCGCGGCGGGTGGCCGCCTCCCATGCCACCGTGCTCATTACCGGGGAATCCGGCACCGGCAAGGAAGTCATGGCCCGCTATCTGCATCGCCACTCACCCCGCGCCGGGGGACCCTTCGTGGCCATCAACTGCGCGGCGATCCCCGACAACCTGCTGGAATCCACCCTGTTCGGCTACGAGAAAGGGGCGTTCACCGGCGCCACCAGTGCCCAGGCCGGCAAGTTCGAGCAGGCCAGTGGGGGCACCCTGCTCCTTGACGAGATTTCCGAAATGCCTCTTTCCCTCCAGGCCAAGCTGCTGCGCGTGCTGCAGGAACGGGAGGTGGAGCGGCTCGGGGGCAGGGGTCCCATTCCGGTGGACGTGCGCATCATTGCCACCTCCAACCGCGACATGGAGGCGGAAGTCGCCGCCGGCCGTTTCCGGGAGGATCTCTACTACCGGCTCAACGTCTTTCCGCTGCACCTGCCGCCCTTGCGGGAGCGGCGCGAGGACATCGCGCCGCTGGCGCGCCACATCCTTGCCCGGCTGGCGAAACAGGCGGGCCGTCATGGCATGAGCTTTTCGCCCGAGGCGGTTGGCGAATTGACGCAGTATGCCTGGCCCGGTAACATCCGCGAGCTGGAAAACGTGATCCAACGGGCACTTATCCTCGCCCCCGGGCAGGTGATCGAGCCGTCCCATCTGCACCTGCCGGCGGCAAAAATTGCCGCTGCGGCAACGGCGGCGCCCGTGGCGCAGGCGCCCGCGGAAGGCCCCACTGACATCAAGTCCCTGGAGCGCCGGCACATCATGGAAGCGCTGGCGGCGGAGGGGGGCTCCCGCAAACGCGCGGCGCAGCGCCTGGGCATGAGCGAGCGCACCCTGCGCTACAAACTCGCCCGCTACCGGGAAGAGGATGCCGCCGCGGGTGGCGAGCGCTCCTCCTGAAGTCGGCATGGATCTTGCATTTTTTGTCCCGAATGCCGATAGTGAGTTGAACAGCAAGGAAGGACGACGCCATGGACGCCAAAGGGATCGATCAGCTGCTGGGCCAGATGCGTGCCGCCTCCCAGCTCGCCACGGGCGGGCAGGGCACCCAGCCGGCGGGGGTGGAAGGGAGCGAGTTCGCGGCCCTGCTCAAGGCCTCCCTGGAACAGGTGAGCCAGAGCCAGGCGGAAGCCAGCCGGCTCGCGAAGGCCTTCGAACAGGGAGCGCCCAACGTGAGTCTGGAAGACGTGATGATTTCCCTGCAAAAGGCCGACGTCTCGTTCCAGACCATGGTCCAGGTACGCAACAAGCTGGTGGAGGCCTACCAGCAAATCATGAACCTGCAGGTTTGATGACACGAAGCGGCAGGCCGGGCGGCATCACGGGGTTTTTCACCCCGGCGGTGTCGCCGCCGCCGCTTTTTCATGGGCGGGACCGCGTCCCAGCCCCGGCACCGAGGGCTGAGCCATGACCACCGGCGTGTTGGGCAAGATCCGCCGCACCGGTCCGGCTGCCGATGCCCGGCCGGGGGGTGGCGCCCGGTCCGACGCGGGAGGCTGAGCCATGGCCGTCGCCGCCCAGTCCTCCCTGTTAAGCCAGCTTTCCGCTTTCAATCAGCTTTCCAACAGCCAGAAGCTGGGGCTCATCATCGGCATCGCGGCCATCATCGCCCTGGTCGTGGCCGGGGTGCTCTGGTACCGCACCCCCACCTACCAGGTCCTGTTCTCCAATCTGTCGGACCGTGACGGCGGCGCGGTGATCGCCGCGCTGCAGCAGATGAACGTGCCCTACAAGACCGAGGGCACCAGCACCATCCTCGTGCCCATGGAACAGGTGTACGAGGTGCGCCTGAAGCTTGCTTCCCAGGGCCTGCCCAAGGGCAGCGTGGTGGGTTTCGAGCTCATGGAGGGGCAGAAGCTGGGCGTGAGCCAGTTCGTGGAACAGGTCAATTACCAGCGCGCCCTGGAGGGGGAGCTCACCCGCTCCATCCAGTCCCTGTCGGCGGTGCAGGGGGCGCGGGTGCATCTGGCCATACCCCGGCCGTCGGTATTCCTGCGTGACCAGCAGAAGCCTTCGGCATCGGTGCTCCTCAACCTGGGCGGCGGGCGCCGGCTCGATCCGGCGCAGGTGGCCGGGATCGTGCATCTGGTGGCCTCCAGCGTGCCCGACCTGCCCCCGGAGAACGTCACCGTCATCGACCAGAACGGTAACCTGCTCACCGGCCCCGAGACGGCCTTCCGCAAGGCCGGGCTGGATGCCACGCAGCTGGAGTATGTGCGCCAGGTGGAGGAAAGCTTCGCCCGGCGCATCGAGGCCATCCTCGCGCCCATCGTCGGGCCGGACAACGTGCGCGCGCAGGTGACCGCGGAGCTGGACTTCTCCCAGACCGAGCAGACGGCGGAGACCTACAGGCCCAATCCGGCGCCCCAGGAGGCGGCGGTGCGCAGCCTGCAAAGCCGCGAGAGCATCGGCGCTGCGGGCGGCCCCGCGGGGGTGCCCGGGGCGCTGTCCAACCAGCCGCCGGGTGCCGCCAGCGCACCCATCACGGCCCCGGCTGCTGCGGCCGGCCCCGGCCAGGCCCAGGCGGTGGTGCCCTCCCAGAAGGAGCAGACAGTCAACTACGAGGTGGACAAGACCGTGCGCCATACCCGCCTGCCCCCCGGCGCGGTGAAGCGCCTGTCGGCGGCGGTGGTGGTCAACTATCGCAAAATCACCGGCAAGGACGGGAAGGTGAGTCTCGCGCCTCTGTCCCAGGCGGAACTTGCCCAGATCAACAACCTGGTCAAGGAAGCCATGGGCTTCAACGCCCAGCGCGGCGATACGGCGAACGTGGTGAATGCAGCCTTCAACCTGCCGCCCGCGGAGAAGGTGGAAGCGCCGCCCTTCTATGAAAACCCTTGGGTGCAGAGCGCGGGGCTGGGGCTAATGAAGTTCCTGGCCATCGCCGCCATCATCTGGGTGATCGTGTTCGTGGTGCTGCGTCCCATCCTGCGGGAGCTGGCGCGGCCGCCCGCGCCGCCACCCCTGCCGGAAGGCATGGCCGCGCCGGAGGAGGGCGGGCCGGGCGCGCCGCCCGCGGGCTATGAACAGAATCTTGCTGCGGTGCGCGAGCTGGCGCGCCAGAATCCCAGCGTGGTGGCCAATGTCGTGCGGGAGTGGGTAGGCAGCAAGGAGGGGGCGTGAACGAGGAAGGCATCGAAAAGAGCGCCATCCTGCTGCTCGCCTTGGGCGAGGAGGAGGCGGCCGAGGTGTTCAAGTACCTGGGGCCGAAGGAAGTGCAGAAGCTCGGTGCGGCCATGGCCAGCCTGACCACCGTCAACCGGGAAAAGGTGGAACAGGTGCTGGCGGAGTTCCGCCAGAAGGCGGAAGGGCAGACCGCCCTGGGCGCGGATTCCGCGGCCTACATCAAGAAGGTCCTGACCAAGGCCCTGGGCTCCGACCGCGCCGCCAGCCTGCTCGACCGCATCCTCCACGGCGGCGACACCGCGGGCATCGAGAGCCTGAAATGGATGGACGCCGCCGCAGTGGCGGAGCTCATCAAGAACGAGCATCCCCAGATCATCGCTACCATCCTGGTGCATCTCGACCGCGACCAGGCCAGCGAGATCCTGGGGCATTTCACCGAGCGCCTGCGCAACGACGTGATCCTGCGCATCGCCACCCTGGATGGCATCCAGCCCCAGGCCCTGCGCGATCTCAACGACGTGCTCACCAGGCTCATCACCTCGCCCAACAACATCAAGAAGAGCGCCATGGGGGGCAGCCGCGTGGCGGCCGAGATCCTCAATTTCATGAGCGGCGCGGTGGAGACGTCGGTGCTGGCGGCGGTGCGCGATTTCGATCCGGAACTCGCGCAGAAGATCCAGGACGAGATGTTCACCTTCGAGAACATCCTGGATCTGGACGATCGCGCGGTGCAGCTCCTGCTGCGCGAGGTGCAGTCCGAAAGCCTCATCATCGCCCTCAAGGGCGCAAGCCCCGAACTGCGCGAGAAGATCTTCAAGAACATGTCCCAGCGCGCGGCGGAGATGCTGCGCGACGATCTCGAGGCCAAGGGCCCGGTGCGGGTCTCGGAAGTGGAGGCCGAGCAGAAGGAAATCCTCAAGATCGTGCGCCGGCTTGCCGACGAAGGCCAGATCGCCCTGGGCGGCAAGGGCGAGGAAGCCTTCATCTGACCCCTTTGCCTGCGCTGCCTGCGGCCCCATAATGATCGGGTAACCGTTGCGCGGCGCACCCATGGCCTCCAAACCCATCATTCCCAAGGAACAGCTGTCCGCCTACCAGCGCTGGGAGCTCGCGTCCCTGGAGGAAAAGCCGGCCCCACCCTCGGAGCCGGCGGTCAAGCTTCCCACCGCCGAGGAACTGGAGCGCATTCACCAGCAGGCCTACCAGGAAGGCTTCGCCGCCGGAATGCGCGACGGGCGTGCCCAGGGCGAGGCGGACGCGCGCCGCATGCGCGAACTCATGCACCGGCTGGAGCAGGCCCTGGAGGGCTTCGAGCGTGCCATGGCCGACCAGATCCTGGATCTCGCCCTGGAAATCGCCCGCCAGCTCACCCGGCGGGCCCTCGCGGTGGAACCGGAGCGGGTGCTGGACGTCGTGCGCGAGGCCATCGAAAGCCTCCCCCAGCTCACCGAACATCCGGTGCTGGTGCTGCATCCGGAAGATGCCAACCTGGTGCGCCAAATGCTGGCCTACGAGTATCAGGAATCGGTCTGGCGGGTGGTGGAAGATCCCCACATGACGCGCGGCGGCTGCCGCATCGAGACCGCGGAAAGCGAGCTCGACGCCACCATGGAGACACGCTGGAAACGAATCGTGTCGGCGCTGGGCAGCGATGCAGACTGGAATGATTGAAGCCGAAGACGGCCATCTCGCCCACTGGCGCGCCTTCCTGCGCGACTGTCGGGACGTGGTGAGTGCGGTCAGGCCCTGGGCCATGACCGGACGGCTCACCCGGGTGGCGGGCCTGGTCATGGAGGCGGTGGGGCTCAAACTCGCGGTGGGGTCGAGCTGCCTCGTCGAACTGCCCAACGGGCTCACGGTGGATGCCGAGGTGGTGGGCTTCTCCGGGGAGCGCCTGTTCCTCATGCCCTCCACCGACGTCTATGGCCTGGTGCCGGGCGCGCGCGTGATTCCCGTGGAAAGCGAGCTTACGGTGCCGCGTCCGCGGGGCACGCTGATCCGGCGCCGCCGTGCGGAAGACCGGGCGCGTCAGGTGGCGGTGGGACCGGAACTGCTCGGGCGCGTGGTGGATGGCGCGGGGCGTCCCCTGGACGGCCTCGGCCCGGTGGAGACGGAAGCCCGCGTGCCGCTCCAGAGCCGCCCCTTCAACCCCCTGGCGCGCGCGCCCATTCGCGAGGTGCTGGATACCGGCGTGCGGGCCATCAATGCCCTGCTCACCGTGGGCCGCGGCCAGCGCATGGGCCTGTTTGCCGGCAGCGGGGTGGGCAAGAGCGTGCTGCTGGGCATGATGGCGCGCTATACCAGCGCCGACATCATCGTGGTGGGACTGATCGGCGAACGGGGCCGCGAGGTCAAGGAGTTCATCGAGAACATCCTGGGCCATGAGGGCCGCACCCGTGCGGTGGTGGTGGCCGCCCCCGCCGACACGCCGCCCCTGCTGCGCCTGCATGGGGCGGCCTACGCCACCGCCATCGCGGAGTATTTCCGCGACCAGGGCAAGCACGTGCTGCTCATCATGGATTCCCTGACCCGCTTCGCCATGGCCCAGCGGGAGATCGCCCTGGCCATCGGCGAACCCCCGGCCACCAAGGGCTACCCACCTTCCGTGTTCGCCAAGCTGCCCCAGCTGGTGGAACGGGCCGGCAACGGGCGGGAAGGGGGCGGTTCCATCACCGCCTTTTACACCGTCCTCACCGAGGGCGACGACCAGCAGGATCCCATCGCCGATGCCGCGCGCGCCATCCTCGATGGCCATGTGGTGCTCTCGCGCAGCCTGGCGGACCAGGGCCACTACCCGGCCATCGACATCGAAGCCTCCATCAGCCGCGCCATCACCGAGATCGTCTCGCCCCAGCAGCTGGAGCTGGTGCGGCGCTTCAAGAATCTCTATTCCCGCTACCAGCGCAGCCGGGACCTGATCAGTGTCGGCGCCTACGTGCGGGGAGCCGACCCCCTGCTCGACGAAGCCATCGCCATGTATCCCAAACTGGAACAGTTCCTGGTGCAGGACATGCGTGAGCGCGCAAGCTACGGGGACAGCATCCTGCGTCTGGAACAGCTCCTGCGTGCATGAAGGCGTAAGCCATGGCGCGCCGCTTTCCCCTGCAAAGCCTGCACGATCTTGCCGCCGACCGGCTGGAGGCCGCCACCCGGCGCCTCGCCGAGCTCAAGCAGGTGTGGCAGGCCGCCGAGGACAAGCTCGCCCAACTGCGCGGCTACCAGCAGGAATACCGCCAGCGCCTGGGCCAGGCGGTGCAGCAGGGCCTCGATGCGCACCGCATGCGGGATTTCCACGCCTTTCTCGCCAAGATCGAGGTCGCCATTCGCCACCAGCAGGCCGAGGTGGAACGCTGTCGCCAGGCCTGGGAACAGGGTCAGCGGGCCTGGCTCGAGGAGCGGCGCAAACTCAAGACCTACGAGGTCCTCAAGGCACGTCATGCCGCGGGCGAGCGGGTGCGGGAATCCCGTCTGGAGCAGCGCGACCAGGACGAGCACGCCCGACGCGCCCGTGCCGGCGCCCCCCATCTGCCCCGGGGCGAAGACTGACCGGTTCTGGCACGCCGTTTGCTAAACGGCTGGTGTCGCCCGGATAACGGGCCCTGCAGGAGCCGGTTTCATGTCCAACATGCCCGTTTCTTCCCACATCACCGTGATCGCGGTCGCGCCCGCGGCCCCCGAGGCGGTGGGCGCCCAGCCGCTTTCCGCCACGGATGCGCCACCCTTTGCCACCCTGCTGGCGCGCCAGCTCGAGGCTGGCGGCGCGCCGCTGCCATGGCCCGTGGAGACCGGCGAGCAGCCCCTCAAGGCCGAGAGCGGCGAAGGGCCGGCCCTGCCGGGAGCGGATCAGGCCGCGCTGTTGCAGCCCATGGCGCCCCTTCCCGTCGTGCCGGTGACGGTGCAGCCGGTCCCAACGCCGGTGGGGGCCGAGGGGCGGGAGGAAACCCCGCGGGTACCGGTGCTCAACCCCGGCATGCCCGTCCCCACATCTGGTTCCGAAGCGCCGGGGTTGCCGCAGGCGGATGCTGCCCCGGCAAAATTTGCCGGCCAGCCCCTCACCCTGCCGGTGGCGGAGGGTACGGGCAAGGAAGCGTCGCCAGTGGTCCGGGGGCCTGCGGTACCCGAAGACCCGCCCACGACGGCGACCACCGCGGCGGGGGCTCAGCCTGCCCCAGG
>JBBFMG010000094.1:0-3568 GCA_037478575.1 Burkholderiales bacterium
TCGCTGACGGCCTTGGTGCCGCCCCGCGCATAGAGGGCGAAGTCGCGCCGCGTGCCGCTGCGCTGTTCGTCGCGCCAGCGCAGGGCCGCTGCCAGAAGTTGCCCGCGGGCAAGGGCGCGCGCCGTGGGCAGGGCATCGAGGCCGGCCAGCGCTTCGGTCAAAAAGGGGTCGGCCTGGGCTGCGAGGGTTTCGCGCAACTCATGCCACTGCGCGGCCAGCGCCTGCTCGTCCGGCAATCCCAGACCGGCGCGCAGGGCGGGCAGGTCCATGAGTTCCACACGCACCGGCCACCACTCGCCATGGCGCCGCTCCTCTTCCACCTTCGCCCATCCCTGGCGCAGGAGCCAGTCGAGCAGGGCGGTCGCGGTCTGGAGTTCGGCCGCCCCGGCGTCCCGGGCCAGGGTGTCCCAGCGGCTGCGTCCGCCCCGGGCGACCCAGCGCATGAGCAGCGCCCGCCAGGATTCCGGCAGTGTGGCCACGCCGGCGCCGCGTCCCGTGCGGTAGCGCCGCCGGCGCCGGGGCAGGGGAGAGGAATCCAGTGCCTCGACGATGACGGAATCAGTGTCCATGGCTGGCGGTGTCGCGCCTCAACACGCCCACTCGCGGTGCCCAGGTATCACCCGGCCGCTTCTTGAAGGTCACCAGGGTGAGCATGCTCGGGTCATAGACGTTGACGTTGTGGGTGACGGGCGTGGTGAGCAGATACTGGGCGCGCGTGGCCTTGAGGAAGCTGGCGACGCGCTCGATGTTGACGATGTCCAGATGGGCGAAGGGCTCGTCGATGAAAACGAAACCGCCGGGGCGGGATTCTTCCATCATCAGCGCCACCAGCAGGATCAGGGATTTCATCACCTGCTGGCCGCCCGAGGCATCACCGTCGTTGAGGCCCATGAAGCCTTTCTCGTCGAAGTCGAACTTGACGACCAGCCCGGCCTGGGCGAGGGCCAGGTCACTGAGATCGCTGCCCAGCGGCTCGTATTCCACCCGGATGCCCGCCAGCTCGCCCAGCGTGCGCAGATTGCGCCCGTAACGCCGCACGGTGTGGGCCAGCACCTTGCTGTACTGGGCGCGCGCGGCATCGGTCTGGGCCTGGGCCATGGCGTTGTCGCGCCGGCGCTGCTCGAGTTCCCGGCTCTGGCGTTCATGATCGGCGCGGATCTTGTCGCGCAGGGCGATCACCGATTCGTCGGTCTCCCAGGACTCACTGGCGAAGCGCCCCTCGATTTCTTCCATGCGGCGGCGCACATTGGTGGTGTCGCGCCATTTCTCCACGAGCTGCTGGTTGGCCTCGGGATCACGCCACGCGGCGGGCAGGGTCCTGCGCAGATGGCGCAGGCGGCGTAGCCGTTCCGTTTGCTCGGCGCGCGCAGCGCGGTTGGCTCGCTGGTTGAGCTCGCGCTCGATCTGGGCGAGTTCCAGCTCCATCCGGTTGAGTTCCTGCAGACGTGCCTGCACCGCGGCCTCGGCCTGGCTGCGCGCCTCGCGTGCCCCGTGGGCCGCCTCACCCACGGCCCGCCGCTTTTCGGTCAGGGATTGGTGCTGGCGCCTGGCATCGGCGAATTCGGCCGCCCGGGCAGCCAGCTGCGCGCCGGCGTCGATGCCTGCCAGCCGGCTGCGGATGGCGGCGATCTCGCGCCCGATGCCATCCAGACGTTGCACAAGGGGCGCGCACGCTTCCTCGAGCTGCCTCAAGCGGCTCCTGAGTGCCTCGATCCGGGCCTGGCCGAAACGGGCCTGCTCCGGCGCGGCGTGGCGCGCGCCGCGCCGCTCCCGCAGGTAGCCGGAGCGCGTGACCCAGTCCTGGGCGCGGGGCAGTTGCGCACCGGCGGCGGCGTCCTCCACGCGCTGGGTGCGTTCCAGCAGACGGATGAGCCACTCCGGCACCGGCTTGCGGAAGCGCACCACCTCCAGCAGCGAGCCCTGGGGAGGCAGCGACGGCGCGCCGCGTTCCGGCACGATGTAGTGGCGGTAGCGCAGTTGCTCACCCAGGGCGAAGGCGCGTTCGGCATCCTGCTCGCGCGCCAGCAGCACGATGTGGGCGAAGGGGGCGAGCACCGCCTCCACCGCTGCCTGCCAGGCGGGATCCAGGATTTCCACCAGGTCCGTGAGCAGATCGTGGGCGATGCCGGCGTTGGACAGGGCCTGCCGGAACGCCGCCACATCGGCGGGATCGGCGCGGCGGCCGGCGGCGAGGTTTTCCAGCAGCTCGCGCGTGGCGGCCTGCTCTTCCTTGAGGGTGGCGAGCCTGAGGCGCAGGCGGTCGCGCTCGTCTTCCAGCCGTTCCAGCGTGGCCGGGTCCGTGCCCGGATCGCCCGCGCCGGCGGCCGCCTGGGCAAGCAGCATGTCGTGCTGGTCCACCAGCGCCTGATATTTGCCCAGCGCGCGGCTGATCTCGTTGAGTTCCTCGTAACGCGCCTGCTCCAGCGCCTCGGCCGCCTGTCTGGTGGCGCGGGCCTCTTCGATCAGCTGCCGCTGGGCGGCTATCCGTCCCACCAGGGCGTGGCTTCTGGCGCGCAGCTCACGCCATTCCCGACGCTGGGCCGCGAGCACGCGGCGCGCGTTCTGGACGTCCCGTTCCAGCAGGTGGTATTCCAGGCGGGGCAGGATTTCCGAGGCGAGCAGGGTCTGTTCGTCGCGCAGGCGCCGCCATTCCAGATAGCGGTTGACCCTGGCCTCGTGGCGGTCCAGGCTGGCCGCCAGCATCTCCAGCTGTCTTTCCACCTCGTTCAGCTCCCGCGCCGTGGCTTCCTGGTGGTGACGCGCCTCCTGATAGCGGTCCAGCACCTCTTTGTCGCCGAACACCTGGAACACCAGGTCCAGCAGTTCGCGCGGGGCCAGTTCCGTGAGCTTGTCGGTTTGTCCCTGTTCCAGGGACAGCACCCGGGCGATGGCCGGCGACAGGCCGGCGCTCTGCAGCAGGCGCTGGTAATCGCGGACGCCGAATTCCTGCCCCTGGCTTTCCATGGCCTCGATGGGCACCTCGCCTTCCGCCACCCAGTACTTGCGCACCCAGTCACCGCCCTTGCGGTCGATGCGGCAGGCCAGCGTGATGCGGTCGTGCTGGAAGGGCAGTCCGAAGGGCCGGCGGCTGCTGCCCTGGGGCCGCTGGTTGTCCACCACCCCCCTCAGCCAGCAGAAGTCCTCGCCATTGCGCCGCACGTAGCGCTTGTAGTCGCGCTTGCGCGAGCATTCCAGGGCGAGCAGGGTGCGCAGGGCGTCGAGCAGGGTGGTCTTGCCCGAGCCATTGGGGCCGACGATGGTGATGATGGATGCGTCGAGCGGGAGGCGGAAGCGCTGCCAGAAATCCCAGTGCACGACCTCCAGTTCCAGCAGGCGGAACATCAGGCCGGCCCTCCTTCCGGATTGCCGGCCTCACCCCGTCTGCGCAACAGGTCCGCCAGCGCGCCCTGCAGAATGCGCGGCGCCATCTCGCCGTAGTCGAAGGCGAGGTCCAGCAGGGGGCCTTCGTAGATGATCTTGTTGCGCCGTTCGATGAAGCCCAGACGCGACAGTTGCGGCAGGATGAACTGGGTGATGCGGGCCCGTCCCCCCACCAGCCTGGCATAGT
>JBBFMG010000094.1:3578-8596 GCA_037478575.1 Burkholderiales bacterium
TAGTCTTCCAGGAGGACGTTCTCCGGGATGCCGCGCGAGGACTCGTCGCCCGCCGGAGCGGGCTTGCCGCCGAACAGGTCGGCCTGGGTTCCCGGGTCGCCGGCGCGCGCGAGCTGGCGCTCGCGCTTGGGCAGGATGATGAGGGCCCAGAGGATGACCAGCAGGGCGATGGCGTCCTTGGGCAGGGCGATGTTGGTGGCCTGCCATTGGCCGCCGGTGTCGAACACCGCGCTTTCCGAGGACTGGGCCAGGGCAAGCGCGACGTGGTCGGCGAAGGGATGATCCAGCAGGCGCAGGCCGCAGGCGGCGAGCCGGCTCTCCACCTCCTCCCGGAACCCCAGATCCGTGAGCAGCCGGCGGGCATCGGCATCCTCCCGCGGCAGCCAGCGCAGCGCCAGCAGACGCGCGATCAGACGGGCATGGGCGTCCTGTTCCATATCAGCCCCGTTCTTGCGTGGGTTCGATCCGGCCGGGTGTCATGGCCGCCACCTCGCCCCGGTTGACCGGCACCAGCTCATCGCCCGGCTCCCACACCACCTGGAGGGGCAGCTGGGCCAGCGGCGCGAGCTCCGGGTCCACGTTCTGTTCGCCCAGGAAGGACAGAAGCGACAGGCGGTAGGAGGCGGCGCTGAAATCCTCGCCCACCACCGCGTCTGCCAGGGGCAGCGCCTGCTCGGTCTGGCTCAGCAGCCGCGTGAGCGCGGCCAGATGCGGCGGCGGCTCGCGGGGAATTTCCGTGGTCTCGTGCACCTCGGCAGGGGGCGGCAGTGCCGAGACACGCCGCGTCGGGCGCGAGCGTTCGAGGAATTCCTCGGTGTTGTCCAGCATCACGTCGGGCAACAGGAAAGTCGCCTCCGGCACCATGGCGGGCCCCCTGCCGGCCAGGGCGGCGAGCGCATCCAGGTCCAGTCCGCGCAGCCAGGCGGCGAGCTCCGAAGACGTGAGACCACCCTCCGACAGGTGCACGCGCTGGCGCGCGATGGCGGCCAGTTCGCGCTGGAACACGCTGGCCATGCGCATCATGCGCGACTGCCGGCTGCCGATGTCCTGGGCCAGGCGCCAGCTTGCGTCGTCGGGGAAACCGTCCTCGGACAGCGCGGCGATGATCTCGGTGCCCTTCTCCATCCAGCGCCACACGGCAGCGAGCCGGTCCTGGGCGGCGCGCAGACGGAACTCCGAGCCGGAGGCCACGGCCTGGGAAAATTCCTCTTCCAGCTCGGCCAAACGCGCCGCCAGATGGGCCAGTGTCTCGTGGGACAGGCGTCCCGTGGCGCCGCCCGCCGCCACCTGAGAGGCGAGGAAGCCCAGCTCGCTGTCTGCCTCCGTGGCGAAGGCGAGCAGGCTGGCGAGGGCTGCGAGCACCATGCGTCCCACCGGCGAGAGCTGATACAGGCGCCGCTCGCCGTCCCAAACCAGAAGATCGTGCTCGCGCAGGCGCTTGAGCACCGTGTCCAGCTTGGTGGGATCGATGAAACCCAGGTGGGTCTCCAGCTCCCGCGGGCTCCATTCCGGCGCCTCGGCGCGCGCCCCGATTTCCCGCAGCACGGCCAGGCGTATCAGCACCTCCTCGTCCCCGCCCCGAAACAGCGCGATCAGCGCGCCGATCAGCCGGCGGCCGGCGAGCAGGGGAAACAGGGACGGCACATCCCCCGCCTCGACGCCGGGCGCCAGGAAGGCGGAGAGATCGGGCGTGCCTTCCATCACACGCCCTGTTTCAGCGCCGCCTCGATGAAGGCATCCAAATCGCCGTCGAGGACCTTCTGGGTGTTGGAAATCTCCACGTTGGTGCGCAGGTCCTTGATGCGTGACTGGTCCAGCACGTAGGAGCGGATCTGGTGGCCCCAGCCCACGTCGGACTTGGCCGCCTCCAGCTTTTCCTGCTCGGCCTGGCGCTTGCGCAGCTCCAGCTCATACAGGCGCGACTTGAGCATGGCCATGGCCTCGGCCTTGTTGCGGTGCTGGGAGCGGTCGTTCTGGCACTGCACCACGATGCCCGTGGGGATGTGGGTGATGCGCACCGCGGAGTCGGTCTTGTTGATGTGCTGACCGCCGGCGCCCGAGGCCCGGAAGGTGTCGATCTTGAGATCCGCGGGGTTGATGTCGATCTCGATGGACTCGTCCACCTCGGGATAGACGAACACACTGGCGAAGGAAGTGTGCCGCCCCCCTGCGGAATCGAAGGGCGACTTGCGCACCAGGCGGTGCACGCCGGTTTCGGTGCGCAGATAGCCGTAGGCGTAGTCGCCCTCCACCTTGATGGTGGCGGAGCGGATGCCCGCCACGTCGCCTTCGGTCTGTTCCAGGATTTCCGTCTTGAAGCCCTTGCGCTCGGCGTACTTCAGATACTGGCGCAGCAGCATGGCCGCCCAGTCGCAGGCTTCGGTCCCCCCGGCCCCCGCCTGGATGTCGATGAAGCAGTTGTTGGGGTCCATGGGGTTGGAGAACATGCGCCGGAATTCCAGCTCGGCGACGGTCTGCTCCAGGCGGCGGGTATCGGCGTCGATCGCCTCCAGCGTGGCGTCATCGCGCTCCGCGCGCGCCATCTCGAAGAGCTCGCGCGCGTCCCGCAGCTCGCTGTCGAGCTGGCTCAGGGTATGGACGACCGCCTCCAGGCTGCGCCGCTCGCGGCCCAGGGATTCGGCGAGTTTCGGGTCGTTCCAGACGTTCGGGTCTTCCAGTTGCTGGGCGACTTCGGCCAGGCGGGTTTGTTTGCCGTCGAAGTCAAAGATACCTCCGTAGCTCGGCGGTGCGCTGGGCGAGATCGTCGAGCCGGTGGGCGAGGAGATTGAGGCGTTCCGCTTCCATGGCATCTACTCCGCAAAAACCTCGAATTCTACCGTGAAGGCGGCGGCTCAGGCGACAGCCAGCGCCACGGCGGCGCCGATGCCGGTGGCCAGCAGGGGGGTGAGGCAGCGCAACCCCAGCCGGCGTCCGCCCACGGCGAAGGCGAGCCCCAGCTTGACCAGCAGGTTGGACAGGAAAGCCACCAGGATGACCCGCACGCCCTCCGGCGCGCCCAGGCTGCCCAGGCTGAACAGGCGCAGGCTGGACAGGGTGATGGCATCCACGTCCGTGATGCCGGCCACCGCGGCCACGCCGTAGAGGCTGGTGGCATCGCCCCGGGCCGCCACGAAGCTCGCCACGAACAGGATCAGGGCGTAGAGCAGTCCGAAGCCCAGGGCAGTGCGCAGTTCGGTGGGATTGGCCGTTTCCGGCAGGGGCAGCTCCCCCGGGGCGACCGTGCGGTGCCACTGCAGACCGGTGACGGCGAGCCCCAGGGCGAAGGCGCTGGCCAGCACGGGCAGCAGGGTGGGCAGGATGGCCGGCGCCACCGCGGCGGCGAGGACCGCGAGGCGGATCAACACCACCAGATTGGCCAGGGCGATCACGGTGGCGGCAAGGGGCAGCAGCTCGTCATGGCTGCGCCCATGGCGGGCATAGACCAGGGTGGTGGCGGTGCTGGAGACGAGACCGCCGAGCAGGCCCAGCAGCAGCGTGCCATAACGCTGGCCGAACAGGCGCAGGGCTACGTAGCCGGCCAGGCTGATGCCGGAGATGAGCACCACCATGAGCCAGGTCTGGTGCGGGTTGAAGGCGTGGTAGGGGCCGAAATCCCGGTCCGGCAGGATGGGCAGGATGACGAAGCTGAGCACCGCGAACTGGAGCATGGAGACCAGGTCGCGCCGGGTCAGCCGCCGCGCGATGCCCTGCATTTCCGGCTTGAAGTAGAGCAGCACCGTGGTGATGATGGCCAGGGTGATGGCCAGCTCCCGCTCCCCTTCCCACACCAGCGCCCCCAGGATGTAGCTCACCAGCAGCGCCGCTTCCGTGGTGGTGCCCGGCTCGGCCTCCGGCGGGCTTTCGCCCAGATAGGCGGCGACGATGATCGCCCCCACGGCGGCGAAGCCCACCACCAGGAGCCAGGGGGAGCCGACCTGTTCCGACAGCATGGCGCACAGCGTGCCCAGCAGGGCGGTGAGGGCGAAAGTGCGCAGGCCGGCCTTGGCGCGGGGATTGCGCTCCCGCTCGAGGCCGATGAGCAGGCCCAGCGCCAGGCTCAGGAGGAAGGGAAGAACCTGGCCGAAGGGGGAGTCGGGGGCGAACAGGGTATCCACGGATGGGCGAAGGCAATGGGGGTCAGCAAGCCTGCCAGTGTTCCAGGATCAGCTGCAGGCTTTCGTTGCCATTGTAGTGGTTCACGTCCAGGCGATAGACGGCTTCGATTTCATCGGGCAGCGGTTCGGTTTGGAAAAAGAGCATGGCCTCGAAGCGCCGTCCGCCGCGGGCCAAGGTGAGCCGGGTGTGCTTCTCGCCGACGATACGCTGGGCTTCCACGCGGAAGCGGTCGAAAAAACTGGGCTGGGGAAAGCCCTGACCCCACACCTCGTCCGCCAGCCGGCGCGCCAGCGCCAGGGTGGCTTCCTCCGGCGGCAGGCTGCCGTCGGTTTCCAGGGTGCGCGTGAGGGCATGGGGCGGGATGAGCTCGCGCGCCACCGCCTCGAAGGCTTGGGCGAAGCGGGGAAAATCGCCTTCGGCAATGGTGAGCCCCGCCGCCATGGCATGGCCGCCGAATTTCCTGATGAGGTCCGGGTGGCGCTTGGCGACCAGATCCAGCGCATCGCGCAGGTGAAAGGCCGGGATGGAACGGCCGGAGCCCTTGAGCTCGCCTCCCTCTGCCGGGGCGAAGGCAATGGCCGGACGGTGGAATTTTTCCTTGAGGCGGGAGGCGAGGATGCCGATCACACCCTGATGCCAGCCGGGATCGTACAGCACCAGGCTGTGGCTGTCGGCGACCTCGATGCCCTGCAGGGTGGCGAGCGCCGTGTCATGCATGTCCGCCTCGATCTCGCGCCGTTCCCGGTTGAGCGCATCCAGCTGCTGGGCGAGTTCCAGAGCGCGGACGGGATCGTCCGTGGTCAGGAGCTCAATGCCCAGGGCCATGTCGGTGAGGCGGCCCGCCGCATTCAGGCGCGGTCCCAGCACGAAGCCGAGATCCCAGGGCGCGGCATGACTCGCCG
>JBBFMG010000095.1:0-8569 GCA_037478575.1 Burkholderiales bacterium
GCCGAGGCCGCCACCCAGGCCCTGCTCGCCCTCTACCGGCGGCTCCTGACTGGAGCACAAGGCCCTGATTCCGGTACACTTGCGCCTTTTTCCCAACCCAACGCCGCGCCTGCGGAACCCGCGTGACCCGCCCCACCCTCTCCAGCGCCCAGCTCTACCTCCGGCTGCTCAAAATCGCCCAGCCCTGGTGGAAGATGTTCGCCGCCTCGCTGCTGTTCACCATCCTGGTGGCAGCCACCGAGCCGGCCCTGCCGGCGCTCATGAAGCCGCTGCTCGACGGCAGTTTCGTGGAGCGCGACCCCTTCCTCATGAAGCTCATCCCGCTGGCCATCGTCGGGCTGTTCCTGCTGCGCGGCCTGTTTACCTTCGCCGCCAACTACGCCACCAGCTGGCTCGCCACGCGCGTGGTCCTGGAACTGCGCAACCGCATGTTCGCCAAGCTGGTCACCCTGCCCACGCGGGATTTCGACAACAGCCCCTCGGGGGCGCTGATCGCCAACATCGCCTACAACGTCAACTCTGTCACCTCCGCCGGCACCAACGTGATCACCGTGGTGGTGCGGGACTCCTTCACCATCCTCGGACTCCTGGGCTGGCTGCTTTACCTCAACTGGCAGCTCACCCTCATCACCCTGGTCATGGCGCCGGCGATCGCCGTCACCGTGCGCTATTTCACGCTGCGCCTGCGGCGCATGTATCGGGGCGCGCAACAGGCCATGCAGGACATCACCCACGTGCTGGGGGAGACCATCGAGGCCCACAAGGTGGTCAAGATCTTCGGCGGGCAGGACTACGAAAAGCGGCGTTTCTACGATGCCACCAACCGGCTGCGCCGCTTCGACATCAAGCAGACCGTGGCCTCCGGCCTCAACGTGCCCATGGTGCAGCTGCTCGCCGCCATCGCCCTGGCCATCATCATCTATCTCGCCACGGTGCAGGCGGCCCAGGACAAGACCACTGTCGGCGGCTTCGTCTCCTTCATCACCGCCATGCTCATGCTGCTCGCCCCCATCAAGCGGCTGACCGGCGTCAACGAGGCCCTGCAGCGGGGCCTGGCGGCGGCCGAGGTGGTGTTCGGCCTGCTCGACCGCCCCGGGGAACAGGACACGGGCACGCGCACCCTGGGCCGCGCCCGGGGTGAGGTGCGCTACGAGCACGTGAGCCTGCGCTACGAGCCCGGCGGGCCGCTGGTGCTGGACGACGTGAATCTCACCATCCAGCCGGGCGAGACCGTGGCCCTGGTGGGCAAAAGCGGCAGCGGCAAGACTTCCCTGGTGAATCTCCTGCCGCGTTTCTATGAACCCACGGCGGGACGCATCTTCATCGACGGCATCGACATCGCCGAGATCCGGCTTGACGACCTGCGGGCACAAATCGCCCTGGTGTCCCAGGACGTGGTGCTGTTCAACGACACCATCGCCGCCAACATCGCCTACGGCCGGCTGGGGCAGGTGAGCCGGGACGATATCGTCGCCGCCGCCCGCGCCGCCCACGCCCTGGAATTCATCGAACAGCTGCCCCAGGGCTTCGACACCCTGGTGGGGGAGAACGGCGTGAAGCTCTCGGGGGGACAGCGCCAGCGCATCGCCATCGCCCGCGCCCTGCTCAAGGATGCACCCATCCTCATCCTGGACGAGGCCACCTCGGCCCTGGACACCGAATCCGAACGCCACGTGCAGGCCGCCCTGGAAAACCTCATGCAGGGCCGCACCACCCTGGTCATCGCCCATCGGCTCTCCACCATCGAGGGCGCGGACCGCATCGTGGTCATGGATCAGGGCCGCATCGTCGAGACCGGCAGCCACGCCAGCCTGCTCGCCGCCGGCGGCGCCTACGCCCGGCTGCACCGGCTGCAGTTCGAGATGGCTGCCGTATCGGCATGAAGGCGTGCCCCGCAACCACTGCATGGGCTGCTGCATGAGCTCCGTGAAATGCGCCAGCGAAAACTGCCCGGGCGACGCTCCCGTCAAAAGCCCAGCGCGACTGGCGTGGTCGTGATGCTTGGATTAAACTTGCGAACAACGCCAAACAGGGTGAGTCCGCCATGACGACACTGGAGCGCATCACCATCGATCCCGCCGTCTGCCATGGAAAACCCTGCATCCGCGGCCTGCGCTATCCCGTCGAGCATCTGCTCGAACTGCTGGCCGGCGGCATGAGCGTCGATGAGATTCTGTCGGATTATCCTGACCTCGAACGTGAGGACATCCTCGCCGCGCTCGCCTATGCCGCGCGCCTGGCGCACGTGAAGCGCCTCGAGCCGCTGGCCGCATGAAATTTCTGGTCGACGCGCAGCTGCCCAGGCGGTTCTGCGTGTGGCTGAACGAGGCCGGTCACGATGCGATCCATACCCTTGACCTCCCCCTTGCGAATCGAACGCCAGACGCGGTGATCCTCGAGATAGCCGAGCGCGAAAACAGGATCGTCGTGACCAAGGACAATGATTTCGTTCAGTCCCACCTCATTGCCAGCCGTCCACCCCGGCTTTTGCTGGTATCCACCGGCAACATCGCCAACCAGACACTCGAAGGCCTGTTGCGCGCCAATCATGATGCGATCGTGCGCGCTTTCGCGACCACGCGTTTCATTGAAATCACACGCGAATCCCTGGTGATGCATGATTGACATCATGTCCTGCCACGCCGCGTCGCTCGCATGCCACGACCTTGCCCACCGCCCGCGGCGGCTTCGGCGCCCTCATGAAATGGGCCAAGTGCCGGGAGCCAAAACCGCGTGAGCGTCGCTGACAAACCCGAGCGGCTACTTGTCACCCACGTGGTGCGTGTCGGTGACGGGCTGCCTCTGATCCCGGCCTTGCGCGCCCTCGCGCAGCACTCTCCCCGCGTGGCGCGCCCCATGACCGCGGGATCTCCTCGGGCCCAGCTTGTGCGGCTCGCCGCCGGCGGCGCCTACGCCCGGCTGCACCGGCTGCAGTTCGAGATGGGTGCCTTGCCGGCATGAAGGTGTGGCATACGGAGTCTTCCCTGGGCTGGGGTGGCCAGGAAAACCGCGTGCTGATGGAGCTCATGTATCTGCACGACCGGGGCATCCAGGTGGCCGTGGTGACGCCACCCGGCGCGCGCCTGGTTGCCCGGGCGCAGGAGCAGGGGCTTCCCGTCCATACCGTGCCCATGGGACGTGGCCTGGCCTTGAACAGTGTGCTCGCCCTGCGCCGGCTGTTCGCCCGCCACCGCCCCACGCATATAAATACCCACAGCGGCCGTGACACCCTGCTGGCGGGCCTCGCGGCGCGCAGCCTGTGGCACCGGCCGCGCATCGTGCGCACGCGCCATCTCATCCTGCCGCCCACCCATCTGGCCACTTATACCTGGCTGCCGGACCGTGTGGTGACCGTAAGCCAGGCGGTGGCCGACGACCTGGCGCGCCGTGGGGTGCCCCGCCACAAGCTGCGCGTCGTGCCCACGGGCATCGATCTTTGGCGTTTCGACCCGGCACGCATCACCCCCACCTTGCGCGACGAGTTGGGGCTGGGCCCTGAGGCGCTGCTCGTGGGCACCGTCGCCATCCTGCGCAACAAGAAGGGCCACCGCGACCTGCTCTCTGCCATTCCCGGCGTGCTGGCACAGGTGGGCAACGCCCATTTCGTCATCGCCGGGGACGGTCCCCAGGAAGCGAAACTCAAGGCCGAAACGGCCCGGCTGGGGCTGTCGGCCCATGTGCATTTTTTGGGATTGCGGCGCGACGTGCCGGAAATCCTGCGCGCCCTTGATCTGTTCGTCCTGCCCACCCGTGAGGAAGCCCTGGGGACGGCCTTCCTCGAAGCCCAGGCCATGGGGGTACCGGTGATTGGCACCCGCGTGGGCGGCGTGCCGGAGACCATTCGCGAAGGCGAGACCGGCCTGCTCGTCCCCCCCGGGGATCCCCAGGCGCTGGCCGCCGCCCTCATCCAGCTCCTGACCGATCCCGCCAAGCGCGCTGCCTTCGCGCGCGCGGCCAGACCCTGGGTGGAAACGCATTTCGGCATCGAGCAGATGGGCGCAGGCATGCTTGCCGTCTATGAGGAACTGGAGGACCGAGGCTGATGGCCACCGCCCGCGCTCTGCCCATCCTCATGTATCACCACGTGAGCCCCCAGCCGGGGCTGGTGACGGTCTCGCCCGAACATTTCCGTGACCAGATGCGCTGGCTCGCCCGCCATGGCTGGCACACCGTCACCACCGCCGAGCTGGAAGGCTTCCTGGCAGGCAGGCCCCTGCCGCCCAAGTCGGTGATGATCACCTTCGACGATGGCTACCTGGACAACTTCATCCACGCCTTCCCCCTGCTGCGGGAATACGGCCACAGGGCCGTCGTCTTCGCCATCACCGGCTTGATCGGTGAGGGTCCCCCGCGGGCCGGAAAGACCTGCCCCGACCACAAGACCTGCAAGCGGCTGATCGCCGGGGGCCGGGCAGACGAGGTCATGCTGCGCTGGAGCGAGATCGAGGCCATGGAAAAGACGGGGCTGGTGGAAATCCACTCCCACACCCACAGCCATCGCCGCTGGGATCTGGAGTACCCCGAAGTCAACGAGCGCCTCGCCCGGCTGGCAGAAGACCTCGCCCGCAGCCGTGCGACGCTCGAGGCCCGGCTGGGGCGGTCTTCGCGTCACCTGTGCTGGCCGTGGGGGCACACCGAAGCGGGCTATGAGGAAACCGCCGTGGCCTGCGGCTACGCTTTCCACTATGGCGTGCGTCGGGGCACCGTCACCGCCGCCACCCACGCCACGGCCCTGCCGCGTCTTGCGGCGCGGGACACCGATGCCCGCTGGCTCGCGCGGCAATGCACGGTGTACGCCTCGCCCGGACTGGCAAGGCTGTATGAGTTTCTGCGCCCCCGGACATGAAGGCGGCGGCCGAACATCTTTTGCACCTGGCCTGCACGCTTTATGCGCCGTTCCGCCACTCGGGCCGGCCAAATGAGCCGCCGCGGGTCATCGCCATCGTGTCCAACACGGCGCTGGGAGACACCCTGCTGTCCACACCCGTGGTGGCCTCGGCACGGGCGTCGTTTCCTTCTGCGCGACTGTTGTTAGTGGTTCACCCGCGCTACCAAAGCTTGCTCACCGGGCTGCCGGGCGTGGACGAACTCCTCACCTATGATGGCGGCTATCGCCAGTTGCTGCCCACCGCCCGCGCCCTGAGGAAAGCAAAAGTGGACACCGTCCTCCTGGCTCACTCGAACGCGCCCCAGGACATCGCCCTGTGCGTCTTTTCCGGGGCGGCCACCCTCCTCAAACCGGTAACACGCAGCCCCCTGCGCAAGTTTCTGAGCAGCCAACTGCCAGTCCATCATGGACATATCATCGAAACCCGCTGCGGCCTGGTCCGCCATCTCGGCGGCCGGGAGATCACGAGCCGGCTCCTTCTCCCCACGCGCTATCACGGTGAGCCGCCACCAGGGTTCGTCCGCCTGCGCCCTCCCGTCATCGGCCTGCAGCTTGGAGCGGCAAACCGCTACAAAATGTGGCCCCTGGGGTATTTCACCGATCTCGCGAAGCGGCTGCTCGACAGCTGGCCCGATGCCACCCTCGTGCTCACCGGCTCGCCGGCGGAGAAAGGCCTGGCACGGACGTTCCTGTCGCACCTGCGCGATCCGCGCATCGTGGACCACTGCGGCGCCTACCAGGTGGAGGAACTGCCTTGGCTTCTGCGCCAGCTCAACGTCCTCGTCACCAACGACACCGGTCCGATGCACCTGGCGATCGCCCTGGGTACCCCCACCGTGTCCTTGTTTGGGATGACCTCGAGCCGGCTCATTGGCCCTTACCAGGATCCTCACCTCCATATCGCGCTGCAGAGTCCCCTGGAAGGGGCGGAGGCCCATCTCCCGAAAAAGCGTCGCAGCAACCGCGCCATGGCTGCCATCACAGTCGAGTCCGTTCTGGCTGCGGTGCAGCAGCTCCTGGAAAACCGCCATGCGCATCCTGCTGATCACTGACCAGGGCCCCGACTCCAGGCATTCTGCCATCCGCGGCATATTCGACCGCCACCTGCGCCACCATGCAGAGGTGACGATCGCCTGGTTTTCCCGCACCCATGCCCGCAGCGAGGCATGGCCCGGCCACGTGGTCCTGCCGTGGCGGTTCCGACGTCATGGCTGGCTGTGGCGCTACCGCCCACCGGTCGCCCTCGACCGCTTCGACATCGTCATCGTGCGCAATCTCTTCCCCGTACTCGCCGGTCTGCAGGGTCAGCAGCCGCGCACCTTCCGCCTGGGTTTTTGGGAATCCTTCCCCCACCGCTACCGGCGGCTGTACGAGGCAGAGCAAACCGGGCGCGCCCTGTGGCGCAAACGGCTGGAGTACGCCTATTTCAGCAGGGTGGAACAGCGCCTCGTGAGCCGGTGCGATTTCTACCTGCCAATCACCGCGACCTTTGCCGAACGCTTCCGCCCCGGACTCACCATCCCCACCCATCCCCTGCCCATGGGCGTTGAGACCGATACCCTGCCGCCCCTCAAGCCCAGCCATCGCGCCCCGGGCTCGCCCCTGCGCCTGCTATACGCAGGGGCCGTGGACAGGCTGCGCGGCTTCGACGTCATCCTGCCCGCTTTGCGCGCCCTCAAGGTGGACTTCCGGCTGGACATTTACACTGCAAGTCGCGCGGACGAGGTGCGCGCCCTGGGCGTGGATGACCCGCGCATCCAGTTCCACGCCGCGCTACCGCGGACTGAGCTGCTCGCCCGCATGAATGACTATGACTTCGGGCTCTCCCTGATTCCGCCCACACCCCTTTATGAAGTATCCTCGCCCACGAAAACGCTGGAATACTTTGCCATGGGGCTGCCTGCAGTCATGACGCCTTTGCCGGAGCACCTATCGCTGTTCGGGGACATCTCTGTGCTGTTTTGTCCATTGGATAGGGGGGCCATTGCGAACACCTTGCTCCGCCTCTCGGAAATGCAAGGCGCCAAGGAGCTGCGTCACCATGGGAGGGAGAAAGTTCTGGCGGAACGGTCTTACGTCTCCCTTACCAAGCAGTTGCTAGATTGGCTCGCAATCACGATTTTCCCAGGAACTGCTGACATATTTGTGCCACTCGGGGTACCCCGCTTGCCAGATCACCGTCTATGACACCAGCTCAGCGCCCCACGTATAACGAGACACAAATACAGGAATCCCAATACGAATTCCCCTACCACTACATTCCTCTGGTCAGGAATGGAAAATTCTTCCACGCTAGGTACTGGGCTTGGAGCTATCGGTATCTGGGCGGGATCCATTTGCTTTTGACAATCTTGTCCAGAGTGTCTTTCGGTTCTCTCATCGACATTGGGTGCGGAGATGGCCGTTTCCTGCGCGAAGTGGCCAGTTCATTTCCAGCGACCAGGCTGTTGGGTGTAGACGTCTCCGAACGTGCTATAGCCTTCGCACAGGTCTTCAATCCACAAATTGCCTACCAGAGACTCGACATCCTGGAAGAGGAGATTCCGGCTCGATTTGATGTTGCAACGCTTGTCGAAGTAATTGAGCACGTTCCGCCTCCCTCCCTGCCCAGCTTCATGTCAGCTGTGGCACGCACTCTCGAAGATGAGGGCACCCTCATCCTGACCGCACCCCATGTAAACGTCCCGGTCACCAAAAAGCACTTCCAACACTTTGATTCGCAAAAGCTGAGATCTCTACTCGAACCCAGTTTCGAAATCCAGGAGTTCATTCCTTTCGACGTGAGGCCCGCGTGTTCGCGTCTTATGTGGTTGCTTGATAGTCTCTTGGGACCGAAAGGCAATTTGGTTCTGCTACGCAATGGGCGCCTGTTGAACGGTCTTTACAACCTTTATCTGAGAAAGTTTTTGATTGCCAAGAGCGAGTCAGAGTGTGAACGCATCGCTGTAGTGGCCAGAAAACGTGCCGTGGTTTCCAAGCAAAGATCATGAATATGCCAGCCACAGCGGTGCCACGGAGCCAGATCATGAATGATCTGGCGCAGCCACGGGTTGGAATATATGTCCCGCACGGACAAGTTCCAGATGTTCGCGGCTTTTCGCCAGCAATCATCGCATGGAACCACGCCGTTCGGCTTGCCCGTTTTGAACCGTTGGTCATCTCTGCCGCCGAGGACAGGCCATGCTCGCAGACTAATTGTCAAGTCCCGGACGATCATATGGCCGCTTGTGAAACAGATGTGGATGCGTGCGATGCCATTCCTTCATGGCTTGCATGGGCGTGCGGGCGTTGAGCGCCGCTTGGGGCAGATGGTGGTTGTACAGCCAAGCGTAGCGCAGCAAGGTCTGCTTCAAATCCTCGCCGCTGATGAAGTGGTGGCTTCGCAGCACTTCTTCGATCCGTCCGTTGAAGCGCTCCACCATCCCGTTGGTCTGGGGCCGGCGCACCCGGGTGAGCCGGTGCTCGATGCCCAGGGCTGCGCACAGCTCATCAAAGACGTGTTGCCCGCTGGGCGTGCGCTCGCCAGTGGTGACAAAGCGGTCCGTGAACTCTTTGCCGTTGTCGGTGAGGATGGTGCGGATTCGGATGGGGCAGGCACGGATGAGTGCAGCCAGAAACGCCCGTGCCGCAGGCGCGGTCTTGGCGGGCTTGATCTGCACGAACACCCAGCGCGTGGCACGG
>JBBFMG010000096.1:0-8556 GCA_037478575.1 Burkholderiales bacterium
GCGGAGCGCCTGGCCGCGCGCAAGGCCCGGGATTTCGCCCGCGCCGATGCCATTCGCGCCGAGCTGGCGCAGGCGGGCATCGTCCTGGAGGACGGGCCCCAGGGCACCACCTGGCGGCGCGCCTGAGCGCCAGGCGGGGTTAGCGGAGGTCGTGGCCGGGACGTCGCCGAATCTTGCATCCATGCCGCGGAGAGTCTGACCATCGCCACCTTCAAGACCGTCTTCCCCCCGCTGCTGATCGAGATCCAGCACCACCTGCTTTATCTCAAGCAGGTGGTGGACCAGGTGCTGACGGGCGGCCCTGCCGGGGAGCTGCCGGCCCCGGCCTACTGGAGCTGGTACGAAAGCGTGGATGCCGACCTGGTCAAGGCGCTGCCCACGGCCGAGCTGCGCGAGGCCTGGGAAAGCCTCGAGCGCGTGCACCGGCGCTTCCTGCGGGCCGCCGAGGGGGCGCTGGCAGCGGCCGCCAAAGGCGACCAGCCGCGGGCGCGGGAGCTGCTCGACGAGGCCTTCGCCGCCTCCAACGAGCTCACCGGGCTGCTGGTGGGAGGCGCCATGGCGGAGCTATTGCACCAGATCAAGATCCACGAGCGTCAGCTCGCCGCCCGCTACGAGAACGAGTTCCTCGAGGCCGCCCACATGGGACGCTTCGCGGTGCGTCTTGCCGACCTGGTGATCGTCGATGCCGACGACAACTTCCTCCAGTTCTGCGGCTATGGCCGCGAGGAACTGGTGGGCGACACGGTAGAGCGCCTGTTCGGCAAGCGTGCCTGGGAGCGTGTGCTGCAGACCGCGCAGGGCGGCGGACGGGTGTCCGTCAAGGCGCGCTACCGCACCGGCGAGGCGGTGGTGCTCGAACTCACGCCCTTCATCGAGCGGGAGAACGGCGAGGAAATCCTGCGCGCCTTCGCCCTCAACGTCACCGAGGCGGAGGCCGCCGCCCAGCAGCGGCGGCTGCTGGCCACGGCCATGGAGGTCTCGGCCCAGGCCGTGCTCATCACCGATGCCGACTTCCGCATCATCTACGCCAACCCCGCCTTCACCCGCATCACCGGCTACGAGGTGGAGGAAGTGCTGGGCAAGAATCCGCGTTTCCTGCAGGGGCCTGACACCAGCCAGGCCACGCGCATGGCCATCCGTGAGGCCCTGGCCGCGGGCAAGCCGGTGCACGTGGAAATCCTCAACTACCGCAAGGACGGCAGCCCCTACTGGCTGGACCTGTCCATCGTGCCCGTGCGCGACGAGCAGGGGGAGATCACCCACTACGTGTCCAGCCAGATGGACATCACCGAGCGCAAGCAGGCGGAGCAGGAAATCGCGCGCATGGCGCTGGAGGATCACCTCACCGGCCTGCCCAACCGGCGCGCCGCGGAGGACCGGCTGGAACTGGAATGGAACCGGGCGCGCCGAGAGCGCGGCACCTTCGCCATCGCCATCGTGGACATCGACCGCTTCAAGCTGGTGAACGACCAGTACGGCCATCACGTGGGTGACGAGGTGCTGCGCCATGTGGCCGGGGTGATGGCGTCCACCCTGCGCGGCGGCGACTGGGTGGCACGCTGGGGCGGCGAGGAATTCATCGTCTGCTTCCATGACCTCGACTGTCGGGGTGCCCAGGCGGCAGCCGAGCGGCTGCGCAAGCAGGTGAAGGCCAGGCCCATCAGCCTGCCCCAGGGCGAGTTGCCGGTGACGGTGAGCATGGGGGTATCCCTCTACGGCCCGGAACATGCCCACGTGGATGCCATGCTGGCCCAGGCCGATGCCCTCCTCTACGAGGCCAAGGTGGGCGGTCGCGACCGGGTGGTCTGCGCCCGCTCCACCACCCGGCGCGGGGGTGGCGTGATCTGGGAAGGCAGCCAGGTGCAGAGCGCCCTGCGCGAGGGCCGGGTGGTGCCCGCCTTTCAGGC
This sequence comes from Burkholderiales bacterium, assembly GCA_037478575.1. Taxonomy (GTDB): domain Bacteria; phylum Pseudomonadota; class Gammaproteobacteria; order Burkholderiales; family Thiobacteraceae; genus Thiobacter. The sequence continues at coordinate 1,908 of JBBFMG010000096.1, forward strand.
CATCGTCGATCTGCGCACCGGCCAGGTGGTGGCCGAGGAGGCCCTGGCACGCATCCGCGCGGCCGACGGCAGTCTCATTCCCGCCCAGGGTTTCATCCAGGCCGCGGAGGCGCTGCACCTCGTGGCCGCCATTGACCAGACCATCTCCTCCGCTGCCATGGACCGCTGTGCCCGCAGTGTGGGGCAGGGGGAGCGCCTGGCCCACTTCATCAATCTCTCCCCCCAGTTTCTCGCCAGCGCAGAGGACGTGGAGGGACTGCTCGCCCGGGCCCGGGGCTATTGCCAGGGCTGCGGTCTGACGGAGGAGGCGGTGAAGCCCCTGGTGATCGAGATCACCGAGCGGCAGTCGGGTGACATCCTGGCCCTCAAGAGGCATCTGAAGCCCCTCACCGACTTCGGCTTCCGGCTGGCCCTGGACGACTTCGGCAGCGGCTATTCCTCCTTTCTCTACCTCGCGGAGCTGCCGGTGCACTTCCTCAAGATCGAGGGCTGGATGGTGAGCCGCATCATCCAGGATGCGCGCGTGCGCCAGCTGGTGGAGACCCTGGTGGCCACCGCACGCCGTTTCGACATCATCACCGTCGCCGAGTGTGTCGAGACCGCGGAAACCGCCCAGGTCCTGTGCGACATCGGCGTGGACTGGGCACAGGGCTATTACTTCTCGCGGCCGCGGCTGGAGTAATATCCGCACTTTTTGTACCGGGTGCGTGATGAAAATCTGCATTCTGTCCGACAGCCACGACAACCGCCGCCTGCTCGACCATGCGGTGGAGGATGCCAGGGCGCGCGGCGCCGAGGCGGTGCTCCATTGCGGCGACGTGGTGGCACCCACCACGCTGCGCGTGCTGAAGAAGCATGGCCTGCCGGTGCATGTCATCCATGGCAACAACATGGGGGACACCTTCAGCATGAGCCGGCTCGCCCACGAGCCCGGCAGCCTGATCCACTACTACGGGGCCGATGCCGGCATCGTGCTGGGCGGGCGCAACATCTTCCTGGTGCATTACCCCCACTATGCGCGGGGGATGGCCGCCACGGGTGACTGGGATCTGGTCTGCTGCGGCCACGAACATCGCCCCGAAATCGCCTGGCTGCCCAACATCAAGGGCGGCCGCACCCTGCTCATCAATCCGGGCACGGTGGGGGGCGTGGGCAATCCCCCCACCTATGTGCTGGGGGACCTCGCCTCCATGGAATTCGAGGTGCGCGATGTGCCGGCCAAACCCGGCGAGCTTTGCAACATGCCGCGCGTGACGCCCCATACCTGAGCGCCAGGTCGTTCCCGCAACGGGAAAATCCGGGCTCCCCAGTCAAATTTGGGGGGTCTATCGGCGCATAAGAAATTTGAATTGTCCGGGCCCGGGGCCAATCTGGAAGCGCCGCATAAACGGGAGTAACATTCGACCGCTACACACAGCGCCTGCGATGCCCGGCGGGCGACGAAAAGATCCGAGTTCCCAACGGTCGGCGGCGCAGGCCGCGGGTCGTCAACCCATCCGTGTTTGGAGGAGACCTCATGACGGACGTAGTGGCAACCAACCAGACGATCCTGGTGGTGGGCGGAGGCATCAGCGGCATGACGGCGGCCCTGGAGGCGGCCGAATGCGGCAAGGACGTCATCCTGCTGGAGAAAAACCCCTCCCTGGGTGGCCGCGTCTCCCAGCTGTATCGCTACTTTCCCAAACTGTGCCATCCCACCTGCGGTCTGGAGATCAATCTGCGCCGCATCAAGGGCAACAAGCGCGTGCGCGTATTCACCCTGGCCGAGGTGACGGGCATCAGCGGCGGCCCCGGCGACTACACGGTGGACGTCAAACTTTCTCCCCGTTACGTGAACGAGAACTGCACCGCCTGCGGGGACTGCGCGCGGGCCGTGGAGGGCGAGATTCCGGATGCCTTCAACTATGGTCTGAGCAAGACCAAGGTCGCCTATCTGCCCCATGCCATGGCCTATCCCATGCGCTATGTGCTGGATCCCTCCGCCATCGGCACGCCGGATGCGGAAAAGGCCAAGGCGGCCTGCAAGTACGGCGCCATCGATCTGGACATGAAGGAAGAGCGCATCCAGCTCAAGGTGGGCGCCGTGGTCTGGGCCACCGGCTGGCGTCCCTACGACGCGGCCAAGATCCAGCCCTACGGCTACGACCGTTACGCCAATGTGATCACCAGTGTGGAATTCGAGCGGCTGGCCGATCCCCATGGTCCCACCGGCGGGCGCATCCTGCGTCCCTCGGACGGCAAGGAGGCGAAGAACATCGCCTTCATCCAGTGCGCCGGCTCGCGGGATGAAAACCACCTGCGCCATTGCTCGCGCATCTGCTGCATGGCCTCCCTCAAGCAGACCCATTACGTGACGGAAAAATTTGGCGACGAGGCCAAGTCCACCATCTACTACATCGACATTCGCGCCATCGACCGGTTCGAGGACTTTTACGCCAAGGTCAAGGCCAACCCCAACGTGAAATTCATCAAATCCAAGGTGGCGCGCATCGTCGAGGATGAAAAGACCGGCAACCCCATCCTGCACGGCGTGGACACCGAAGGCTATCACCGCTACGCCAACGAGCACGATCTGGTGGTGCTGGCCATCGGCATGGAACCGTCGGTGCCGGCGGGCAGCCTCCCGGTGCAGGTGGCGGCTGATTCCAGCGGCTTCATCCAGGTGGACGAAGTAAACGGCGGCATCTTCCCGGCGGGTTGCGCCAGCAACGCGCTGGATGTGAACCGGGCGGTGCAATCGGCGACGGCGAGCGCCTTGCGCGCGATCCAGGTCGTCAACCAGGTGGCAAGGGCGGAGGCTTGAGAAAATGGCAGATCAGAAAACGGCAGCATACATTTGCCAGGGCTGCGGTCTGGGCGAACGGCTGGACACCCGCCAGCTGGCCCAGGTGGCCCAGCGGGACGGCAAGATGAATCTGGTGCGCGAGCATCCCTTCCTGTGCAGCAGCGAAGGGGTGGCGATGATCCGGAACGACATCGAAAACGAGGGCGTGACCCACATCGCCATCGCCGCCTGTTCCAGGCGCGCCAAAACCGAGGCGTTCCACTTCCCCACCGTGGCCATGTCCCGTGCCAACCTGCGTGAGGGCGTGATCTGGATCCGTCCCGAGGGGGACGAGCATCAGGAAACCACCCAGGAGATGGCCGACGACTACGTGCGCATGGCCTGCGCCGAGGTCAAGAAAATGGTGCAGCCTGCCGGCAATCCGGCGGCGGCGCGCAACGACACCGTGCTGGTGGTGGGCGGCGGCATCAGCGGCATGACCGCCGCCCTGGAAGCGTCCAAGGCGGGTTATCGCGTGGTGCTGGTGGAAAAGACCGGGGCCCTGGGCGGCATGGCGGCGAAACTCTGGAAGCGGGTCGCCTACAAGGAACCCTTCGCGGACCCAGCCGACACCGGGGTGGATGACCTGATCGCCCGGGTGCAGGCCGACAAAAACATCAAGGTCTATCTCAACGCCACGGTGGCCAGGACCGATGGCGCACCCGGCCGCTTCACCATCGACATCGCCACCGAGTCCGGCAGCATCAGCCAGGAACACGTGGGTTCCATCGTCCAGGCCTCCGGCTTCACGCTCTACGACATGAAAAAACTCCCGGAGCTGGGAGGCGGGCTGCCCCACGTGGTGGACCAGCTGGGGCTGGAGGAACTGGCCCGTGCCGCCAACGGTGGCCCCATCAAGCGTGCCGACGGGGTCGAGGTCAAGACCGTGGTGTTCGTCCAGTGTGCCGGCCAGCGGGATCCCAGTGGCACCCACCTGGCCTACTGTTCCGGGCACTGCTGTCTGACCAGCATCAAGCAGGCCATGTACTTCAAGGACCGCAACCCGGACGTGGACACCGTGGTCATCTTCGATGACCTGCGCACGCCCGGCAATGGCGAGGATTTCTACCGCAGCGCCCAGCGCAAGGGCGTCACCTTCACCAAGGGCAAGGTGTCCAGCGTAGTCAGCGCGGGCAATGGTCTCAAGGTGACCTTCCACGATCTGATCCTGGACGACAAAAACGCCACCATCGACGCCGATCTGGTGGTGCTCGCCACCGGCCAGGTACCCAACTCCGGCGTGAACATCGACCAGCCCCGGGAAGAGGGCGTGGACGTGAAGCCGATTTCCATCCTCAACCTGAATTACCGGCAGGGCCCGGACGTGCCCCAGCTGGTGCACGGCTTCGCGGATTCCCATTTCATCTGCTTCCCCTACGAATCCCGTCGCACGGGTATCTATCCCACGGGCCCGGTGCGCCGTCCCATGGACATCGCCCAGGCCATGGAAGATGCCACCGGTGCGGCGCTCAAGGCGATCCAGGCCATCGAAAACGCAGCCGCCGGGCGCGCCGCCCACCCCCGTTCCGGGGACCTCTCCTATCCCACCTTCCGGGCGGAGGGCTGCACCCAGTGCAAGCGCTGCACCGTGGAGTGCCCCTTCGGCGCCATCGACGAGGATGAGAAGCGCTATCCGGTATTCAACGAAAGCCGCTGCCGCCGCTGCGGCACCTGCATGGGCGCCTGCCCGGTGCGCGTGATCTCCTTCGAGAATTACTCGGTGGATACCGTGGGTTCCCAGATCAAGGCGGTGGACATTCCGGACGAATTCTCGGAGAAGCCGCGCATCCTGGTGCTCGCCTGCGAGAACGACGCCTATCCGGCGCTGGACATGGCCGGCATGAAGCGCCAGACCTACAGCGCCTTCGTGCGGGTGATCCCGGTGCGCTGCCTGGGCTCGGTCAACCTGATCTGGATCACGGACGCCCTCAACAGCGGCTACGATGGCGTGATGCTCATGGGCTGCAAGCACGGCGAACAGTACCAGTGCCACTTCGTGAAGGGCTCAGAAATGGCGAGCTATCGCCTGTCCAAGGTGGATGACACTTTGAAGAGCCTGAACCTGGAGACGGAGCGGGTGCAGAACTACGAGGTGGCGATCACCGACATCGAGCGCGTGCCGCAGCTGATCAACGACTATGCCGAGAAGATCAAGGAAATCGGCATGAGCCCGTTCAAGTTCTAGGAGGCGGATGATGAGCGATCTCAATGCCCAAGCCATCAAGAAATACGGCAACAACTTCCTGAAGGAGGTCGAGGCCAACGTCGAGGAGGGCGAATGGGTCAAGATGTGCATGCAATGCGGCGTGTGCTCGGGCTCCTGTCCCTTCGGTCCCCACTGGGCGCATCCGCCCCAGGAAATCTTCATGATGATCCGGGCGGGCAAGCGCGAGGAGGTGCTGACCTCCGATTCCATGTGGATGTGCACCTCCTGCTACAACTGCATCGTGCGCTGCCCGCGCAAGCTGCCCATCACCCACATCATGCACGGGCTGGCCAACTATGCGCACCGTCTGGGGCTGGCGCCCAAGAACCAGCCCACCCGGGTATTCGCCAAGATGTTCTGGGACAACATCGTCAAGACCGGGCGTGTCAACGAACTCAAGCTGTCCCTGGGCCTGTATTTCAAGGACGGCATCGGGCCTGGCATCAAGACCGCGCTGGCCATGAAGGACATCGGGCTTGGCATGCTCAAGGCCAAGCGTCTCAACCCCCTGGAGCTGGTCAAGGGGCACGGCTGCAAGGACACCAAAGGCATCCATGCCATGCTGAAAAAGGCCCGGGAGATCGAAGACCGGCGCAAGGGCTTCGCGGCCTAAGGAGAGAGGAAGATGGCGAAAAAGCAATACGCGTTCTATCCCGGGTGCTCATCGCAAAAGGGCGCCTCGGCCTCCAACTACCTGACTTCGGTCCAGTCCATGTGCAAGGTGCTGGATATCGAGCTCAACGAGATTCCGGACTGGAACTGCTGCGGGGCCTCCATCGGTTATGCCGAGGGCGGCGAACTGCCCCGCCATGTGATGAATGCCCGCAACCTGGCACTCGCGGAAAAGGAACTGCCCGGCCAGCAGGTGGTGGCCACCTGTGCCGCCTGCTGGCTGTCGGCGCGGGAAACCAAGGAGCGGCTGGCCCACAACAGCACGCTGTTCAATGACGCCAACGAGGCGCTCAAGGAAGCCGGCCTGCAGTATCAGGGCAAGGTCGAGGTGCGCCACATGGTGGAGGTGCTGGTGGAGGATTTCGGCTACGAGGAACTCAAGAAGCCCGTGGTCAAGCCGCTGGAAGGCATGAAATTCGCCGGCTACGTGGGTTGCCAGACCAACCGCCCCTTCGGCATCCATGGCGAGTCCTTCGAGAACCCGGTTTATCTCGACAAGCTGGTGGAAGCCATGGGCGGCGAGGCCGTGCCCTACGACCAGAAGGTGACCTGCTGTGGCGGCGCGCTGGCCTTTTCGGAACCGGAAAAGAGCCAGAAGCAGATCAAGGACATCGTCGAGTCGGCCTATGACCATGGGGCGGAATTCATCGTCACGCCCTGCCCGCTGTGTCAGGCCAACGTGGAGATCTACCAGGGCGAGGTGAACAAGCGCTACGGCACCAAGTTCAACATGCCCGTGCTGTATTACAGCCAGCTCATGACCTTGGCCTATGGGGGTTCCGCCAAGGAGGCGGGCCTGGATGGTCAGGTGATCCGGGCGCCCAAGCTGGAAGCCTTTGCGGCCAAGAAGTGATCCGGCACGGCGTGTAGGTGTCGCATCCCGGACGATTATATACTACCGTCACGCCACGGCTACCTGCTCGCGCGCAGCGTTCTGGCTGAGCTTT
>JBBFMG010000097.1:0-8507 GCA_037478575.1 Burkholderiales bacterium
GCGAGCCGTTCCTGATCCTTGCGCGAGAAGCCCGGCATGTCGGCATTGCCCAAAATGTACGCGGAATGGCGATGGTAGCCCGAGTGGGCGATGGAAATGCCGATCTCGTGCAGGCGTGCCGCCCATTCCAGATGCTTCGCCGCCTCCGGCTCCAGATGGAAGTGCGCTGCCACGTCCGCCAGCAGCCGGGCGGCGGTGCGCGCCACCCGTTCCGCCTGACGCCGGTCGGCGTGATAGCGGCGCTGGAATTCCTCGACGGTGAGTTCCCGGGTGTCGTGATGGTGGAAGCGGCCCAGCAGGTCGTAGAGGATGCCCTCGCGCAGGGCACCATTGGCCGCCTCCATGCGGGTCACGCCCAGCTCGCGGAACACCGCCGCGAGAATGGCGAAGCCACCGGCGATCACGGGCGCGCGGTCAGCGGACAGGCCGCGCAGCTTGAGTCTTTTCACTTCCCGCGCCTCGATGAGCATGGCTCGGATGGCATCCAGTGCCTCGGGGGTGATGGCGCCGTCCGTGAGACCGTTCTCGCGGCAGATGTCGGCCAGGGCACGCACGGTGCCGGAGGCGCCCACCGCGTGCCGCCAGTGCCCGGCGCCGAATTCCGCGGCAATGGTCTGCACTTCCGCGCGCGCGGCGAGTTCCGCCTCGCGGAAAGCCGCCTTGCCCAGGCGACCGTCGGCGAAGAAGCGGCGGCTGAAGCTCACGCAGCCCATGTAGAGGCTTTCCATCTGCCTGGGCTCGTAGCCCTCGCCGATGATGCACTCCGTGGAACCGCCGCCAATGTCCACCACGAGGCGCGGCGCATCCGAGGGCGGCACACTGTGGGAAACGCCGAGATAGATGAGCCGCGCCTCCTCCCTGCCCGCTACCACCTCGATGGGGAATCCCAGGGCTTCCTCCGCCGCGCGCAGGAAAGATTTGGCGTTTTTGGCCACCCGAAAGGTGTTGGTGCCCACGGCACGCACCGCCTCTGCCGGCAGTCCGCGCAGACGCTCGTTGAAGCGCCTCAGGCAGGCCAGCGCCCGCGCCTGGGCCGCCTCGTCCAGGGTTTTGTCCTCGCGCAGCCCGGCCGCGAGGCGCACCGTTTCCTTCAACGTATCGAGGGGGTAGATCTGGTCGCCGATCACGCGGGCGACCTGGAGGCGGAAACTGTTGGAGCCGAGATCGACGGCGGCGATGACGGCGTGCTCGCTCACGACAGGCCGACCGGCGTCATTCCAGCACCTCGCGTTCCATCTCTTCCACGCTGGTGTGGCGCACGTCCTTGCCCTTGACCATGTACACCACGTACTCGGACATGTTCTTGGCATGGTCGCCAATGCGCTCGATCGCCTTGGCGGCGAACAGGATGTCGATGAACATGCTGATGGTGCGGGGATCTTCCATCATATAGGTGATGAGATGGCGCAGCTCACTGCGGAACTGCTCGTCCACCTGCATGTCCTGCCGGGCGATCTGGGTGGCGGCGGTGGGATCCAGGCGGGCGAAGGCATCCAGGGCCCGGCGCAGCATGTCCACCACCATCTCGCTCATGTACTTGATCTGGGAGAAGCGCGGCTGGGCGATGCGGTCCGATTCGTAGATGAGCTTGGTCATGCGCGCAATCTTGGCCGCCTCATCGCCGATGCGTTCCAGATCGGTGATGGTCTTGATGATCATCATCAGCATGCGCAGATCGCCTGCGGTGGGCTGGCGGCGTGCGATGATGTGGCTCACGTCCTCGTCCAGGGAGACTTCCATGGCATTCACCCGGTGATCGTTCTGGATCACCGCCTGGGCGAGCTCCAGATCGCCGTTGATCAGGCCTTCCACCGCGTGGATGATCTGCTCCTCCACCAGGCCGCCCATCTGCAGCACGCGCGAACGCACCGACTCCAGTTCGGCATCGAATTGCTTGGAAGTGTGTTCAGCCATGTTCGTCTCCCGGGCCAGCAGGCCAGCATAGCGCAGAATTGTGACCGATCGGCGATACCTCAGCGCTTGAGGGCAGTCACCCCCTGGGGCGTCGCGATCAGCGCCAGATCCGCCGGGCGGCGCGCGAACAGACCGTTGGTCACCACACCCACGATCTGGTTCAGCGTGCTTTCCAGCTCCACCGGATTGAGGATGTTGAGGTTGTGCACGTCCAGGATCACATTGCCGTTGTCCGTGATGAATCCCTCGCGCAGTTTCGGCTGGCCACCCAGCTTGACGAGTTCGCGCGCCACGTAGCTGCGCGCCATGGGAATCACCTCGATGGGCAGGGGAAACTTGCCCAGCACATCCACCAGCTTGGTGTGGTCGGCGATGCAGATGAATTTGTCGCTCGCCGCCGCGACGATCTTTTCCCGCGTGAGCGCGCCGCCGCCCCCCTTGATCATGGCCAGGTGCTCGGTGATCTCGTCGGCGCCGTCCACATAGAGGGGGAGCTGGCCGGCCTCGTTCAGGTCGATGACACGGATGCCGCGCTCCTTAAGCCGCTGCGCGGTGGCCTCGGAGCTCGCCACCGCGGCATCGATCTTGTGTTTGATCTTGGCCAGCTCGTCGATGAAATAGTTGGCGGTGGAGCCGGTGCCCACGCCGATCAACCCGGGTTCAACGAAGCTCACCGCTTCCTTCGCCACGGCCTGCTTGAGTTCGTCCTGCGTCATGCTTAGCTTTCCCGATCGCCAGAAAGCTTCCAAGCATAGCGCCGGACCGGGATTTTCTCAATTAAAATGCCCGTTTCCGGAAAGCACTTTCATGAACGCCGTCCCCGATTACCTGCGCAGGATCCTGGTCAGCCGCGTCTATGACGTGGCCATCGAAAGCCCGCTCGAGGTCGCGCCCGGCCTGTCGCGCCGCACCGGCAACCGCGTCCTGCTCAAGCGCGAGGACATGCAGAGCGTGTTCTCCTTCAAGCTGCGCGGCGCCTACAACAAGATGGCGCACCTGCCGCCGGCGGCCCTCAAGCGCGGCGTGATCTGCGCCTCGGCGGGCAACCACGCCCAGGGGGTGGCGCTCGCCGCCCAGCGCCTGGCCTGCCACGCCACCATCGTCATGCCCGCCACCACCCCCCAGATCAAGGTGCAGGCGGTGATGAACCGCGGCGCCAAGGTGGTGCTGCATGGGGATTCCTACGACGAGGCCTCGGCCCACGCGCGCCGACTGGAGAAGGAGCATCGGCTCACCTTCGTCCACCCTTACGACGATCCGGACGTGATCGCAGGTCAGGGCACCATCGGCATGGAAATCCTGCGCCAGCACGCCGAGCCCATTCATGCCATCTTCGTGCCGGTGGGGGGCGGCGGCCTGATCGCCGGCGTGGCGGCCTACGTGAAGGCCCTGCGCCCGGAGATCCGCATCATCGGCGTGGAGCCGGTGGACGCCGACGCCATGTACCGTTCCCTGAAGGCGGGCCGCCGGGTGGCCCTCGAGCAGGTGGGGCTGTTCGCCGACGGGGTGGCGGTGAAACAGGTGGGCGAGGAAACTTTCCGCCTGTGCCGGGAGCTGGTGGACGAGATCGTGCTGTGCGACACCGATGCCATCTGCGCTGCCATCAAGGACGTGTTCGAGGACACCCGCTCCATCCTGGAGCCGGCGGGGGCGCTGGCCATCGCCGGCGCCAAGGCCTACGCCACGCGGCACCGGCTCAGGAACAAGACCCTGATAGCCATCGCCAGCGGCGCCAACATGAACTTCGACCGCCTGCGCCATGTGGCGGAGCGCGCGGAGCTGGGCGAGCAGCGCGAGGGCATCCTGGCCGTCACCATTCCCGAGACACCGGGCAGCTTCCGGCGCTTCTGCGCCCTGCTCGGGCCCCGCAACATCACGGAGTTCAATTACCGCTATGCGGATCCCCGTGAGGCCCATGTCTTCGTGGGCGTGCAGGTGCAGGACCGGCACGAGGTGGCGGACATCATCAGCCAGCTCAAGGCGGCCGGCCTGCGGGCCCTCGACCTCACGGACAACGAGATGGCCAAGCTGCACGTGCGCCATCTGGTGGGCGGCCGTGCACCCCAGGCCAGGGACGAACGCCTGTTCCGCTTCGAGTTCCCGGAGCGCCCGGGGGCGCTGATGAAGTTTCTGGACAGCATGTCCCACGGCTGGAACATCAGCCTGTTCCATTACCGCAACCACGGCGCGGACTATGGGCGCGTGCTGGTGGGGATTCAGGTGCCGGAAGCGGACCAGGCGGCCTTCCAGAATTTCCTTCAGCGGCTGGGCTATCCCTGGTGGGACGAGTCCCACAACCCGGCCTACCGTCTGTTTCTCGGCTAGACGCGGGGTGTGGCGCGCACCTGGCGCGCCCACACCGTCTTCACGTTCACGAACTCCCGGATGCCGTGGTAGGAGAGCTCCCGGCCAAAGCCGGAAGCCTTCACGCCGCCGAAAGGCAGACGGGGATCGGACTTCACCAGGCCATTGATGAAAACGGAGCCGGCCTGCAACGACGGCACCAGACGCTCCGCGCGCGCGAGATCGCGTGTCCACAGGGACGCCCCCAGGCCGAAGCGCGTGTCGTTGGCGATGCGGATCGCATCCTCCTCGCTGGCGGCGCGGATGACGCTGGCCACCGGCCCGAACAGTTCCTCGTGATAGGCGCGGCATCGCGGCGTGACCCGGTCCAGAATGGATGGCGCGTAATACACCCCCTCCCGCGGGAGCGGCCGGCAGCCGGTGAGAGCAACCGCACCCTGGGCGATGGAATCGGTCACCTGCCGGTGCAGGGTCTCGCGCAGATCCAGGCGTGCCATGGGACCGATCTGGGTCCCTTCCTCCATGGGGTCGCCCACCACCAGCGCCTCGACCCGCGCCGCAAAACGCGCCAGAAAGTCTTCGGCGATCTCCGGCACCAGAATGAAACGCTTGGCGGCAATGCAGGACTGGCCGCAGTTGAGGAAGCGCGAGGCCACCGCCTGCTCCACGGTGAAATCCAGATCGGCGTCGGCCAGCACGATGAAGGGATCGGAACCGCCCAGTTCCAGCACGCACTTCTTGAGATGCTGGCCGGCAGCCGCCGCCACGCGCCGCCCCGCCTCCTCCGAGCCGGTGAGCGTCACCGCCTGCACGTGGTGGCTGGCGATGGCATCCGCCACGTCGCCGGCCTCGATCATGAGGGTGGTGAACACGCCCTCCGGCAGGCCGCTTTCACGCCAGATTTCCTCCAGCGTGAGGGCGCACTGGGGCACGTTGGAGGCATGCTTGAGCACCACGCCATTGCCCGCCATGAGCGCCGGCGCCGCCGCCCGGAACACCTGCCAGAAGGGGAAATTCCAGGGCATCACCGCGAGCACCACCCCCAGGGGTGCATAGGCCACGAAGCTCCTGCCCGCGTCCGTTTCCACCGGTTCCTCCTGCAGGAACAGGGCACCGTGCTGGGCATAGTACTCGCAGGCGGTGGCGCACTTTTCCACTTCCGCACGCGCTTCCCGGAGCAGCTTGCCCATCTCGCGCGTGATGAGTTCCGCGTAGCGGTCCCGGTGCAGGCGGAGGTGGATCGCCGCCTCGCGCAACACCGCCGCCCGCTCGGCAAGACTTTTGCCCGCCCAGTCCTTCTGGGCCAGGGCGGCGCGTTCCAGGGCCTCGGCGAGGCGGTGACTGTCCCAGCTCGGGTAACTGGCGAGCACCTGGTTGGTGGCAGGGTTAAGGCTCACATAGGGCATGGTGTATGATCCCAATCCTGTTTCGCAGGTCTTTCATGGAGCGTTTTTCTGGATGGCGCCGCGACAGCGTGATGCAGTGCGCCACGCAGCGCTCTCACTATAGCAACTCAGGGGCAGCATGGTTCATGCGTAGCAAGGCCCGGAACCCCGGCCGAGTCGTGGCCCTCCTCTTCATCCTGCTGCTGCCGGCGGCGGCACTGGCTGCCCCCGAAGACGACATCCTCGCGGCGCGGGATGCCTACAACGCCCGCAACGCCGCACGGCTTGCCCAGGCCGCCCAACGGCTCGAAGGCCATCCCCTCGCCGCCCTGGCCCGCTACTGGCAGCTCATGCTGGATCTGGAGAAGGCCTCCGCCGACGAGGTGCGGGCGTTCCTTGCGGCCTACCCGGATTCCTACCTGTCGGACCGTCTGCGCGGCGAATGGCTGAAGGTGCTGGGCAAGCGCCAGGACTGGAAGACCTTCAGCGCGGAATACCCCCTCCTGGTGAACGAGGACCGGGAGATCACCTGCTATGCGCTGCAGGCGCGGCTCGCCCTCCTGCCCGGGGATTCGAGCCCGCTGGAGGAAGCCAAACGCCTCTGGTTCAATGGCGCGGAACTGCCGGCGAGCTGCGATCCCCTGTTCGAACGCCTGGCGCAGGAAGCACGCCTGACCGTGGACGACGTCTTCGCCCGCCTGCGGCTCGCGCTGGAAGCCGGCAATGTCAGCGTGGCGCGCCACATCACCCGCTACCTGCCGGAACGCTACCAGCCGGGGCTTCGGTCGCTGGAAGCCATTGCGGAGAATCCCCAGCGTTTCCTGGATCGCGGTGGCTGGACCCTTGCCGACCGCGGACAGCGGGAAATGGTCCTGTTTGCCCTGCAGCGCATCGCCCGCAGCGATCCCGCCCAGGCGGCGGAGCGTCTGGAAAAGCTTGCGGAACGCCTTGCGCCGGAAGACCAGGCCTGGCTGTGGGGCCAAATCGCCACCCAGGGCGCGCGCCGCCACGACCCCTCCAGCCTGGCATGGTTTGCCCGCGCCCAGGGCGCGCTGCTGACGGATACCCAGCTCGGCTGGAAGGCCCGTGCTGCCCTGCGCGAAGGCCAGTGGCGAACGCTGCTGCAGGCCATCGAGACCATGAGCCCTGAAGCTGCCCGCCAGCCCGAATGGCGCTACTGGAAGGCGCGCGCCCTCAAGGCGCTGGGCCGGGCCGTCGCCGCCAACGAGATCCTGGTGCCCCTGTCCCGCGAGCATTCCTATTACGGTCAGCTCGCCCTGGAGGAACTGGGCACCGTCATGGCCCCACCCGCCACCAACTACAAGGCCAGCGAGGAGGAAATCCGCGCCATCGCTGCCCTGCCGGGCATTGCGCGCGTCCTCGCCCTGTTCCGGGCGGGTCTGCGCGGCGAAGGGACGCGGGAGTGGCAGTGGACCATACGCCGCTTCGATGACCGGCAGTTGCTTGCCGCCGCTGAACTGGCCCACCGCAACGAACTCTACGACCGCGCCATCGCCGCCGCCGAGCGCACCCAGCAGCTGCACGACTTCGAACTGCGTTTCCCCACACCCCACCGCGAAGTCATGCAGGGGTTCACCCGCCGGCTGGGCCTGGACGATGCCTGGGTCTATGGCCTGATCCGCCAGGAAAGCCGCTTCGTGCAGGTGGCCAAATCCGCCGTGGGCGCCTCGGGCCTGATGCAGCTCATGCCCGCCACTGCCAAATGGGTGGCCAAACGTCTCGGCCTCGACCGCTTCCATCTGGGGCTGGTCAACGATCTGGAAACGAATCTCAGCCTCGGCACCTACTATCTCAGACACGTGTATGACAGTCTCGACGGCAGCCCGGTGCTGGCCACGGCGGCCTACAATGCGGGGCCCGGACGCGCCCGGCGCTGGCAGGCCGTGCGCCCGCTGGAGGGCGCGGTGTACGTGGAATCCATTCCCTTCACGGAAACCCGTGACTACGTGAAGAAAGTGATGTCCAACGCTGCCTACTATGCAATGCGCCTGGGCGAACGCCTCACCTCCCTGCGCGAACGGCTGGGCACGGTGCCGGGCAAGGGCAACCGCACGGAAGCCGACTTCGCCAACGAACCTTGACCGGCAATACACTCCCCCATATGGTGGGGTCAGGCATACCCACATGGTGGGGTCACACATGGTGGGGTCAGGCCTTTACTTTATAGTCAAGGAGGACTGCCGCCCATCACAATACCTGCTGCACGCTCCCTACCTCCTCCATCGATCTACAGCCGGTGTGTAAGAGCAATCTTACGCGCAAGCAAGGGCTTGACTATAAAGTAAAGGCCTGACCCCACCCTTCAGTACCGGAGGCCGCGTCAGGGCTGGGCACTTAGGCGGGCGAGGCGCTGGTCCACCAAGGCGCGCAGTTCCGGTGTGAGACCCGGCAACTGCCTGGCACGTTCGAAGGCCTGGCCGGCCTCGCCGGCCCGGCCGCCGGCCTCCAGGGACAGCGCGAGGCCCAGCCACCAGGCCGCCTGCTGGGGACGCAGGCGCAACGCGGATTGGAAATGGGTGACGGCCTCGCCGTGCCGCTCCAACCGCTGCAGCAGGGCGGCCTGGAAAGCGGCGTATTCGGCATTGCCCGCCGCCTGCGGCGCGTACCGCTCCAGCGTGGCCAGTGCGCTGGCTGCGCCGGAACGTTCCAGCTGCAGGCGCGCCAGCGCCATGGCCAGGACCGCCGCCGCTTCCCCTTGCGCCAATGCCGGCTCGGCCAGCCCCGCCTGCAGCAGGCGCTCGGCCTCCTCGTGTCGCCCGGCATTCACCCGTTGCGCGAGCAGGGCCTGGCGCGCGGCGAGGTGACGCGGATCCAGGCACAGCGCCTCCTCCAGCAGGTTCTCGGCTTCCGCCGTGCGGCCACCGGCCAGCAGCGCCAGCGCCT
>JBBFMG010000098.1:0-8484 GCA_037478575.1 Burkholderiales bacterium
CCGCCCTCACCACCGGGAGCTACAAGCTCACCTACCAAGCAGGCAGCAATACCTACGTGGTGGAGGACCTGGTCAACCAGGTGAGCAGCACTGTGCCGGCCGGCTCGCTGGCCACTGCCATTCCGGGGCTCAGCCTCACCATGACGGGCAGCCCGGCCGATGGCGACAGCTTCCTGGTGCTGCCCAGCCGCTATGGCGCGCGCGACATCAGGCTTTCCATCGACGACGTCAACCGCATCGCCGCAGCAGCTCCCATCCGCGCCAGTGCCGCGCCCGGCAACACCGGCAGCGCCACCATCACCCCGGGCACGGTGGATGCCAGCAGCCAGCCGCCCCTGAACACCAACCTGCAGCAACCGGTGACCATCACCTTCACGAGTCCCACCACCTACGACGTGACCGGCGTGGGCACCGGCAATCCCACCGGGCTAAGCTACACCTCCGGCGGCAACATCAGCTACAACGGCTGGATCGTCCAGATCAGCGGCGTGCCGGCGGCGGGTGACACGTTCACCATCGGTCCCAACACCGGCGGCATCGCGGACGGCCGCAATGCCCTGGAACTCGCCGCCCTGCAGATCCGCAACCTGGTCGCGGGCAACACCACCACTTACCAGGGCGCCTACAGCCAGATGGTGAGCGCGGTGGGCACCCGTTCCCAGGAAGTGCAGATCAACGCCAAGGCCCAGTCCGCTCTGCTCACCCAGACCCGACAGGCCCAGCAGGAACTTTCCGGTGTGAACCTGGACGAGGAAGCCGCCAACCTGCTGCGTTACCAGCAGGCCTACCAGGCTGCGGCCAAGGTGATCCAGACCGGCAGCATCCTGTTCGACACCATTCTGGGCCTGCGTTAAGAGGAGCCGATCATGCGCATCAGCAGCACCATGATCTATGAGCTGGGCGTCTCCGCCATCCAGAACCGCATGGCGGAACTGGTCAGGACCCAGCAGCAGCTCGCCGCCGGCCGGCGCCTGCTGACCCCCAGCGACGATCCCGTGGCCGCCGCCCAGAGTCTGGAAATCGGCCAGTCCCTGAGCGTCACCCAGCAGTATCAGGCCAACATCGTTCGCGCCACCCAGGCCCTCTCCCTGGAGGACACCGTCCTGTCCCAGATCGCCCGGGTGCTCCAGGATGCCAAGGTCGCCGCGGTCAACGCCGGCAATCCCACCCTGTCCCCGGCCAATCTCCAGGCGCTTGCCACCGAGCTCACCGGCCGCTACCAGGAGCTGCTGGGCCTGGCCAACACCCAGGATGGCCAAGGCCAGTACCTGTTCGCGGGTTATCAGAGCAACGTGCGACCCTTCACCCAGACCAGCGGGGGCGGTGTCTATGCCGGCGATCAGGGCGTGCGCAGCGTGCAGATCTCCGCCTCGCGCCGCATCGCCATCAACGACAACGGCCAGGAAGTATTCCGGCCGGGTGTGGCGGGACAGGACGTGTTCCAGACCCTGGACACACTCATCAACCAGCTCAACACCGGCAGCATCACGGGCGCCCAGCTGAGCGCCGCCCTGTCCGGGCTGGACAATGCCCTCAACAACGTGCTGCGGGTGCAGGCCTCGGTGGGCGCACGCCTGCGCGAGCTGGATGCCACCGACGGCACCCATGGTGACAGCGTGCTGCAATACCAGACGACCCTGTCGGAACTCACCGACCTGGATTACACCAAGGCCATCACCGACCTCACCCGCACCCAGACGGCACTGGAGGCGGCCCAGAAATCCTTCGTGTCCGTAAGCCAGCTGTCCCTGTTCAACTACATCGGCGGCTGATTCCGACGCCTTGACTGTGCCCTGTCCCTGGGCAATGCTTCGCCCATGGCCGGCCTGCCCCCATTCCTCCTGCTCCTGGCATGGCTTGTCGCCATCTCCCTTCCGGTTCTGGCCACGGAGCGAGCCGCGCCCGTCCTGCGCCCGGTGGTGCTCGAGCGCCTGCCCCACGATCCGCAAGCTTTCACCCAGGGGCTGGTGTGGCATGCCGGCACCCTTTACGAAAGCACCGGTGGCTATGGGACATCGAGCTTGCGCCAACTCGATGCGCAAAGCGGCCAGGTGCTGGCCGTGCGCCGGCTGGCACCGGCTCTGTTCGGAGAAGGTCTGGCCCGGGTGGGAAGGCAGCTGTTTCAGCTCACCTGGCAGGAAAACCGGCTGCTGGTCTACGACATCGCCGACCTCACCCCGACCCGCGCCCTGCCCTATCCCTACGAGGGCTGGGGCGCCACCTGGGATGGCCGGCATCTCATCGTGAGCGATGGCAGCGCCAGCCTGCGCTTCCTCGATCCCCACACCCTCACCCTGCACCGCACCCTGGTGGTGCGTGACGGCATGACAGCCATCGCCCGCCTGAACGAGCTGGAATGGGTGAACGGCGAGATCCTCGCCAACGTGTATGGCGAGCCCCGTATCGCCTGCATCGACCCCGCCACCGGCCGGGTGCGCGCCTGGCTGGACGTCTCACCGCTCATCCCTCCCGAGACGCTGGCCGACCCCGAGGCCGTGGCCAACGGCATCGCCTACGATCCCGGGCAGCAGACCCTCTATGTCACGGGCAAACGCTGGCCGGTGCTGTTCCGGCTCGCCTGGCCCGGGCCGTAAAAAAAGCCCGGCGGCTGCCGGGCCGGTGACGGTCTTGCCTTACCGTGCCGCGAGGGCAAGCATGAGATCGTTGAGCTTGCGCACGAAGCCTGCCGGATCCTGAAGCTGCCCGCCTTCCGCCAGCTGCGCCTGGTCGAACAGGATCCGGCTCCAGTCGGCGAAGCGCTGGGCATCCGTTTCCTCGCGCAGGCGCGCCACGATGGGATGGTGCACGTTGATTTCCAGCGTGGGTTTCACCCCCGGTACATTCTGGCCCGCGGCCTTGAGCAGGCGCTCCAGGTTCATGCTCATCTCGTGCTCGCCGGTGACCAGGCAGGCGGCCGATTCGGTCAGACGCTGCGACACCCGTACGTCCTTCACGGCATCGCCCAACGCCTCCCGGATGCGCGCAACGAGATCCTTGAACTGCTCCGCTTCCTCCTCGTGGCTCTTCTTCTCGGCCTCGTCCGCCAGCTTGCCCAGATCCAGCTCGCCCTTGGCGACGGACACCAAAGGCTTGCCCTCGAATTCGTGGAGATAGGAGAGCATCCATTCATCCACCCGGTCCGACAGCAGCAGCACCTCGACCCCCTTCTTGCGGAACACTTCCAGATGGGGACTGCTCTTCGCCGCGGCGTAGCTGTCGGCCGTGACGTAGTAGATCTTCTCCTGCCCTTCCTTCATGCGCCCCACGTAATCGGCCAGGGACACGTCCTGGGCATCGCCCTCGGAGGCCGTGCTGGTGAAACGCAGCAGACGGGCGAGACGCTCGCGGTTGGCAAAGTCCTCGCCCAGGCCCTCCTTGAGCACCCGGCCGAATTCCTTCCAGAAGCGGGCGTACTTCTCCTTCTGGTTTTCGGCCAGGTCTTCCAGGAGGTCCAGCACCTTGCGCGTGGCGCCGGCGCGGATGGCATCGATGTCCCGCGAATGCTGCAGGATCTCCCGGGACACGTTGAGGGGCAGGTCGTTGGAATCGATCACACCGCGCACGAAGCGCAGGTAGTGCGGCATGAGCTTCTCCATGTCCTCCATGATGAACACGCGCCGCACGTAGAGCTTGATGCCATGGCGCTGCTGCCGATCCCACAGATCGAACGGGGCATGCTGGGGAATGTAGAGCAGCAGCGTGTATTCCTGCTTGCCTTCCACCTTGCTGTGCACGTAGGCCAGCGGCGGCTCGAAGGCGTGGGCCACGTGCTTGTAGAACTCCTCGTACTGTTCCGGCGTGATCTCGCTCTTGGGCCGGGCCCACAGGGCGCTGGCCTGATTGACCCGTTCCTCTTCCTCGCTGCCTTCCTTCTTCATGAGGATGGGCAGGGCGATGTGGTCCGAATACTTGTGGATGATGGAACGGATGCGCCAGGGCTCGAGGAACTCGTCCTCGCCCTCGCGCAGATGCAGGATCACGTCAGTCCCGTGGCTGGGCTTCTCCACGTTCTCCAGGGTGTATTCCCCTTCGCCGGTGGATTCCCACTTCACGCCGTGCTCGGGCGTGAGACCGGCGCGGCGGGTGATGAGCGTCACCCTGTCGGCCACGATGAAGGAGGAATAGAAACCCACCCCGAACTGGCCGATCAGGTGTGCGTCCTTGGCCTGGTCGCCCGTGAGTTTCTCGAGGAATTCCCGCGTGCCCGAGCGGGCGATGGTGCCGATGTTCTCGATCACCTCGGCGCGCGACATGCCGATGCCGTTGTCGGAGATGGTGATGGTGCGGGCCGCCTTGTCCACCGAGACACGGATGCGGAGATCGGTGTCGCCTTCGTAGAGGGCGGGATCGGACAATGCCTCGAAGCGCAGCTTGTCACAGGCATCGGAGGCGTTGGAAACGAGCTCCCGCAGGAAGATTTCCTTGTTGCTGTAGAGCGAATGGATGACCAGGCGCAGGAGTTGTTTGACTTCCGCCTGGAAACCCAGGGTCTCTCGGGTGGCATCCACGGTCATGGTTCTCTCCCTCGTCTTGGCAAAAACGCGGGAGAAATGGGGACGGGTCGCGCCGGCTTCAAGTCCCGTCACTTGAGCGAAACCGGGGCCGGCGGCGACCCGCCGGCGCGGGGAGAAGCCCACACCGGCACGAGCCCGTGTGCCTCAACGTGCCGGCTGGGCCACGCCCTGCAGGTCTTTGAGGCGCACCGTCCGGTACTGGCTGGGCAGGGCGAACAGCAGGCGCCGCTCCGGCAGGCCGGTCTGGTAACCCAGCAGACGGCGCACCGAACCATCGGCATCCGCCTCGTAGAGGGGCAGGCCGTTCTTGAGCCAGGCCCCGTGATCGAACACGAAGCGCGCCAGATCGCAGGGATGGCGCAGCTCCGGCGGGGTGGCCAGATAGGTGGCGCTTTGGCTCGCGGTCATCAGGGCATTGAACTCGCCCAGGGCCTGGGCCACTTCCGGCAGGAAGGTGGGCGAGGCGGTGATGCGGCTGCAGTGCTGGCCGTTGACCCGGATATCGAAGGTGCGCCGGCCCCGTTCGTCCGAGAGCATGTCCTCCTTCACCTCCCATTGCGCAGGACGGGGAATGTCCACACTGCCCGGCTCGATCACCAGAATGGTGCGCTGGTCATGGGTGACGTTGTAGGCCAGTCGCTTCTGGCGGTCGAACAGCACGAAGTCATCGCGGTCCTGGCCGTAATCCATGCGCAGGTAGCGCTCGGTGACCAGATAGCGGGTGACGTAGCCGCCGCCGTCCGGCGGCTGATCCATGAAGCTCACCTCCACCATGCCCTCGGCGCGCACGGCGAAGCTCGCCACCGCCAGAAGGGACATCAGCCATTTCATGCCGCCAACCCCCGCGCCAGGTCTGCCTGGATGTCCTCCACCGCTTCCAGCCCCACGGCGATGCGGATGAGCCCGTCGCTGATGCCCGCCGCCGCACGCTGCTCCGGCGTGAGCCGCCCATGGGTAGTGGTGGCGGGGTGGGTGATGGTGGTCTTGGTATCGCCCAGGTTGGCCGTGATGGACAGCAGCCGGGTGGCGTCGATCACCCGCCAGGCCGCCTCCCGCCCCCCCTTCACCTCGAAGGAGACGATGCCGCCGCCAGTCTTCTGCTGGCGCATGGCCAGCGCGTGCTGGGGATGGGACGGCAGCCCGGGATAGAGCACGCGCGCCACCCGGGGCTGTTCCTCCAGCCAGCGCGCCAGGGCCAGGGCATTGGCGGAATGGGCCTCCATGCGCAGGCGCAGGGTTTCCAGACCCTTGAGGATCACCCAGGCGTTGAAGGCGGACAGCGTGGGCCCAGCCGTGCGCAGAAAGGTGTACACACCGTCCAGCAGCGCCTTGCTGCCCAACACCGCACCCCCCAGCACGCGGCCCTGTCCGTCCAGATACTTGGTTGCGGAGTGAATCACGATGTCGGCCCCCAGTTCCAGGGGACGCTGCAGAATGGGCGTGCAGAAGCAGTTGTCCACCGCCAGCCAGGCCCCGTGGCGGTGGGCGATGTCGGCCAGTGCGGCGATGTCGCACACCTCGGTGAGGGGATTGGAAGGCGTCTCCGCGAACAACAGTCTGGTGTTGGGCCTGACCGCCGCCTCCCACTCGCCCACGTCGGTGGGCGACACGAAGCTGGTCTCCACGCCGAAACGTTTCAGGATGTTGCCGAACAGCTGCACCGTGGCGCCGAAAATGGCGCGCGAGGCGACGATGTGATCGCCCGCCGAAAGCAGCCCCATCACGCAGGCCAGGATGGCCGCCATGCCGGAGGCAGTGGCCACGCAGGCCTCCGCCCCTTCCAGCGCCGCGAGCCGCTCCTGAAACATGGTCACGGTGGGATTGGTGAAGCGCGCGTAGATGTTGCCGGGCTCCTCACCGCTGAAACGCTTCGCCGCCTGCTCGGCGGAATCGAACACGAAGCTGGAAGTAAGAAACAGCGCCTCGGCGTGCTCGTGGAACTGGCTGCGCTGGATGCCTGCGCGCACCGCCAACGTGTCCAGCCGGTATTCTTCGCTCATGGTCTGCTCCTTGTCGGGCGGCGCGGCGTCGGGTCAGGCCGTGCGCAGATTGAGATCCAGCTGCCGGGTACCCGCCCCGTCCGGATCCGGGACCGCTCCGCTGCGGCTGGCCTCCAGGCGCGCCAGGTATTCCTCCGTCACATCGCCCGTGATGTAGTCCCCGTCGAAGCAGGAGGTATCGAAGCGGGGAATGGCCGGATTCCCCTCGCGCACCGCCGCCACCAGCGCATCCAGATCCTGGTAGATCAGCGCGTCGGCGCCGATCTCCCGCCGGATTTCCTCGTCCGTGCGCCCGGTGGCCAGCAATTCCGCGCGGGTCGGCATGTCGATGCCATAGACGTTGGGGAAACGCACCGGCGGCGCAGCCGAGGCGAAATAGACCTTGCGCGCCCCCACCTCGCGCGCCATCTGGACGATCTGGCGGCTGGTGGTGCCGCGCACGATGGAATCGTCCACCAGCAGAACGTTCTTGCCCTTGAACTCCACCGCCATGGCATTGAGTTTCTGGCGCACCGATTTCTTGCGCACCGCCTGGCCGGGCATGATGAAGGTGCGGCCGATGTAGCGGTTCTTGATGAACCCTTCCCGGTAGAGGATGCCCAGCTCGTTGGCAAGCTGCAGGGCGCTGGGGCGGCTGGTGTCCGGGATCGGGATGACCACGTCGATGTCCAGATGGGAGAACTCGCGCCGGATCTTGTCCGCGAGACGCTCGCCCATGCGCAGGCGGCTGCCATAGACGGAAATGCCGTTCATCACGGAATCCGGGCGGGCGAAATACACGTATTCGAAGATGCAGGGGCTCAGAAGGGGCTTCTCCGCGCACTGCTGGCTGTAGAAGTTGCCCTCTTCGTCCACGAAGATGGCCTCCCCCGGCTCCACGTCCCGCAACAGGGTGAACCCCAGGGCATCCAGGGCCACGCTCTCGGACGCCACCATGTATTCCGGCCCCTGCTCCGTATCCAGCCGGCCCACCACCAGGGGCCGAATGCCGTAGGGATCGCGGAAGGCCAGCATGCCGTAGCCGGCGATCATGGCCACCACGGCGTAGGCGCCCCGGCAGCGCCGGTGCACCCCCGCCACCGCCTGGAAAATGTTGGCCACGTCCAGCCGGTGATGGGTGGTGCTCTCCTGCAGTTCGTGGGCAAGGACGTTGAGCAGCACCTCCGAATCGGAGTTGGTGTTGACGTGGCGCAAATCCTGCCGGAACAGCTCCTGGCGCAGGGCATCGGTGTTGGTAAGATTGCCGTTGTGCCCCAGCACCACGCCGAAGGGTGAATTCACGTAGAAAGGCTGGGCCTCGGCGGACGAGGAGGCGCTGCCCGCGGTGGGATAGCGCACGTGGGCGATGCCCATGTTGCCCAGCAGATCGCGCATGTTGCGCGTGCGGAACACGTCGCGCGCGAGCCCGCTGCCCTTGTGCATGTGGAAGGTGCGTCCCTGGGAGGTGACGATGCCGGCTGCGTCCTGCCCCCGGTGCTGCAGAAGCTGCAACCCGTCATAGAGCAGCTGGTTGACGGGGGAATGGGAAACGACCCCGATGATTCCGCACATGGCTCATCCTACTCGTACTTGATCTCTCGGCCGATGGCTTCCGGCAGCCAGGGGCGCAGCAGGGCGACCAGCGCCTCCAGCGGCGCGCTGAAAGTCGCGTTGCGCCATTCCGGATGGCGCGGCAGGCTGGTCAGGCCGGCCACCACCATGAGCGCCAGCACGATCACCAGGCCCCGCGCGAAACCGAACAGCGCGCCCAGCAGGCGGTCCAGCGGCCCCACCCCCAGCAGCCGGAGAAACTGCCCCACGGTGATGGACAGCAGGGTCATGGCCAGCAGCGCCGCGAAGAACACCAGCAGCCAGGCGGCGAGCATGCGCAGCTGCCCGGTGGGAATGGTCTCGGGCAGAAGGGGCGCCACTTCCGCTGCATACAGGCTCGCCATCCAGAAAGCCACCACCCAGGACAGAAGCGCCATCAC
>JBBFMG010000099.1:0-8483 GCA_037478575.1 Burkholderiales bacterium
GCAACACGCCCACCCGCGCAGCCAGTCCTTCCAGGGTCCGCACGTCGGCATCGGAGCGCTCGAACACGCGCACCACACCGGGCAGGCCCAGGAAAGCATCGGCAATCTCCTCCCGCCAGCGCTCCGCACCTGCGGTGGAGAGCTGCAGCACCACCGTGTCGCCATAACGGTCGGCGATCACGCCCGGCAGGCCGTCGGATTCGCCATGGACCAGGCGGCAGCAGGTGGGGTCCAGATCCGGATGATCCCGCGCCGCGACCGCCGCCGCGATACGCCGGTGGAAGAAAGCCGCATCCACCCGATCCGCTCCGTCCCAGCTCCACACCCGCGCAGCGATCTGCGACCTGCCGTTGTAGGCCGCCCAGGCCAGGAACGTGCCCTGGGCATCCGCCACGGCCACCGTGTCGCCCGCCTGGGGAGAACCCTCTACACGCGCCACCGCGCCGGAGAAGATCCATGGATGGCGCCGGCGCAGGGATTTGTCGCGGCCGGGTTTGAGGATGAGTTTGGCCATGGCCAGACTGCCCTGGACGAATAAGCTAAAAATCCGCGTTGGTGTGAGAACGATACCAGATCGCGCGTTGCCGACGACCAAACCGACACCACTTGGGCTCTTGCGCCCGCGGGACGTATCGGTCCGCGCTCGGCCAAGCGGTCCGCGGTACAGGTGTTGGAGTCAGCTCACGCCGAAATCCGACCGCTTTGCTCCGCGGCAATTCCACTCTGGTCCCTGGCCGGGCCTGAAGCGCTCTCCCTTGCGTCCGCACGCCCGGCATGACGTGGGAGGCGCTTGAGCAACGACCGCCAGCCCGGATTGTCGTGGCCAAAACTGCTTGCGCAGGGTTCGCTGCGCCAGGCGGTGAAGCCCTTTCAACGCCTGCTTCCCGTCAAGGAGGCGGGACGGGGTTGGGGTGCAGGGAAGTCTTACCACGCTCCGTGCCACTTGACTATAAAGTAAAGACCTGACCCCGGCTTTTTGACCCCGCTCTTTGTCTCAACCCCGCTTGCGCGCCACCATGTCGATGAGGGCGGACATGCCGTAATGCTTGGTGCCTTCGGCGATGAAGTCCTCGTGTTCCCGCAGGTGGAGGATGTCCATGTCAGCGAAGGCCTGGCGCAGCAGGTCTTCGGTGTACATGTTTTCCGCCGCGGAGGGACCACCGGTGCGGTATTCCAGCTGCTTGGGCGTGTAGCCCTGGAGAATGAGATGGCCGCCGGGCTTGAGGGCGTCCTTGATGCGCTGGAACAGGATGGCCCGCTCCCGCGGCGGGGCGAACTGGATGAAGATGGCGGCCACGATGTCGAAGGCCTGTTGCGGCCAGTCCCACTCCATCACGTCGGCCACGTGGAATTCCACCTGCACGCCCCGCTCGGCGGCAAGCCTTTTGGCTTTCTCCACCGCCGGCGCCGAGAAGTCCACGGACACCACCTGGAGCCCCTGCTGGGCGAGCCAGACGCCGTTGCGGCCCTCGCCGTCGGCCACCGCAAGGGCGCGCTGGCCGGGCCTAAGCAGGGCCTTCTGGGAGGCGAGGAAAACGTTGGGCTCGGTGCCGAAGATGTAATGGGGTTCGGCGTAGTGCCCGTCCCACATTTCCCGGCTCATTGGGCGCCTCCCTTGGCCGCCCTGCTCTCGTTGAGCAGTTCCTCGATCTTCTCGCGGGGAATGGCGCCGGGCACCAGGCGTCCACTCTCGAAGATGAGCGCGGGCGTGCCCTGGATGTTGAGCTTCTGGGCAAGCTGCGCGGTGCGCGCCACGGGATTGGGGCAATCCCCCTTGTTGTCGGGCGGCGTGCCGCCATTCATCACGGCAAGCCAGGCCTGGGCGCGGTCCGGCGCACACCACACCTTGCGGGATTTGAGACCCGCCTCCGGGTGCAGCTGGTCCAGGGGCAGAAGGAAGACGTAGATGGTGACGTCGTCAATCCTGGCGAGGTCGGCCTCCAGCCGGCGGCAGTAGGGACAGTCAGGATCCTCGAACACGGCCAGACGCCGGGTGCCCTTGCCCCTGACGATGCGGATGGCGTCATCCAAGGGCAGGCTGGCGAAATCCACACGCAGCAGGGCCTCGCGCCGTTCCGCAGTGAGGTTGCGCTGGCTGCGGGTGTCGATGATGTTGCCCAGGATCACGTGGTCCACCTTCTCGTCCACGTAGAACACCTGCTGCCCGGCGGTGATTTCATAGAGACCCTTGACGGGCGCCTTCTTCACGCTGGACACGGGAATGTCCGGAAACCGGTTCGCCAGTTCCCTGCGCACGCTGTTTTCATCGGCGCAGGCAGCGGTGGACACTGCGAAAACCAGGAGCAGCAAACGGGAGCAGAGTCTGGAAATCATGGATGCCTTTCGTTGAAGTGGGGAAAACGCCACGGGGGCGACGGCGGCGCCTGCTAGCCGGCCCCACCCAGGGCATGGCGCACGAGACGCTGCTTCAGCGGTGCCAGGTGCCCGGTGAGGGTGAGCCCCAGATTGCGCAGCACGCCCAGCAGGGGATCGCGCCGGCCGAACAGTTCCTTGAGGCCGTCGGTCGCGGTCTGCATGGCGATCACGTCTTCCTTGCGGGCGCGCTCGTAGCGGCGCAGCAGCCAGGGATCGCCGCAGTCGCGCGCGCCGCGCGCCGCCAGCACCTGCGCCAGCACCCGGGCATCCCCGAAGCCCAGGTTCACGCCCTGCCCCGCGAGGGGATGCACCTGATGCGCCGCATCGCCGATCAGGGCCAGGCGGGGCGCGGTGATGCGGCTCACCTGGATGAGATGCAGGGGGAAGCCTGCCGCCGGGGTGATGACCTCGAGCCGTCCCAGGATGTCGCCGCCGGCCTGCGCCACCCGATGGGCCAGTTCTTCCGGGGAGAGGGCCAGCAGCGCCTCGCCGTGTTGCGTCGGAGTGGACCACACCATGGAAATCCGGTTCCCGGGCAGGGGCAGCCAGGCCAGGATGCCATCTTCCCGGAACCACTGGCGCGCCACATCGCCATGGGGCCGCTCGCAGGCAAAATTCGCCACCACGCCGAGCTGCTGATAATCCTTGTCGCGAAAGTCCAGGCCTCCCAGGGCACGCACCCGGGAGCGGGCCCCATCGGCCCCTACCACCAGGCTCGCCGTGAGGTTGCGCCCATCCTCCAGCGTAACCCGGACACCGTCGGGCACCATGCCCAGCGCCGCCACCTGCGCCGGACAGAAGCGCGCCACCCGGGATGCCTGCACCAGCGCATCCCAGAGCAGCCGCTGGAGCCGGCCGCTCTCCACGATCCAGGCAAGCGCGGCCACGCCGGCCTCATAGGCGGAGAACTCCAGGTGGCTTCTGCCATCGTCGCCGCGGATGTGCATGGCCGTGACGGGGGCGACCCGCGTGAGCCGGGGCCATACGCCCAGCTCCGTGAGGAAGGCCACACTCGCGGGACTCACGGCATAAATGCGGCTGTCCCAGGCCTCCTCAGGCGGGGGTGCCGGCTCGCGTCCTTCCACCAGGGCAACCGTGAGCCCGGCCCGATCCAGGGCGAGAGCGGCACTGGCGCCCACCAGTCCCCCGCCCACCACGATGACATCGAAGCGGCTGTCCATGCTAACCCCGCGCGCCGAAAACCATGCGCCGCACCACGAAATCCTTGGCCGGCGGCAGGATGTCCAGCAGCGAAAGCGCTGCCGCGCGTGCCTGGCGCAACAACGGCAGATCGTTGGAAAATCCCCGCACCAGCCAGTCGGTGAACAGCATGCCGCCGCCCGTATCCAGTCTACGGCCCCGGGCATAGGCATCGAGCATGTCCGGCGCACCGAGGCTCTTTCGTGGCGCGGCCTGGATGGCTGCGGCAAGCTCGAAGGCATCGCGCAGACCCAGGTTGAAACCCTGCCCCGCCACCGGGTGCAGGGTCTGGGCGGCATTGCCCACCAGCACCGTGCGCGCCAGCACGCGCGGCTCGCTGCGGCGCAAGCCCAGGGGGAAGGCCGTGCGCGGGCCCACCCAGAGGAAGCGTCCCTGCCGGTCGCCGAAATGCTCGTGCAGGCGCGTGAGGAACATGTCGTCGTCCCAGGCGAGCATGGCCTGTGCCGCTTCGGGGGAAGCCGTCCACACCAGGGCATAACGGTCGCGATAGGGCAAAAGCGCGGCGGGACCGTCCGGGGTGAAGCGTTCATAGGCCAGGCCGTCATGGGGACGTTCGCTGCGCACCTGCCCCACCACGGCCCACTGACCATAGTCGCGCCGGATCTGGCGCACGCCGGGCAGGGTCCCCAGCAGACGGCCGCCATCGGCCAGCACCGCAAGCCGCGCCGTTTCCACCCGTTCGCCTGCGCCGTCGTGCCACTTCACACGCGGCGCGACGGCGTGGGGCTGCACCGACTCGACCTCCGCCCCCGTGACATAGCGCACCGGCGCCGCGCACAGTGCCTCGTGCAGCGCCGCGACCAGCGCCGCGTAGTCGATGACATAACCCAGGGCGGGCAGTTGCGCCTCCTGCGCAGTGAGCAGCGTGCGGCCGAAACTCCCGCGCTGGGAGACATGGATGCGGGTGATGGGCGTGGGTTCGGGCAGACGCGCCCAGATGCCAATATGCTCCAGGAGCAGCCGGCTGCCATGGGAGAGTGCCAGGGTGCGGGCATCCGCAGGCGCAGCGAAATCCCGCCGCGCCTCCAGAACGGTGACCGCCAGCGGCGCGCCGCCGTCCGCGGCCCGCGCAAGCAATAGCGCCAGCGTCGCGCCCACCGGGCCGCCGCCCACGATCAGGATGTCGGTGTCAGTCTGCACCATGAGGTTCACAGGTTTGGGGTCACCAGGTTTGGGGTCAGGCCTTTACTTTATAGTCAAGCCGGTGTCGCTAAAGCCTCTTCCCCCGATGCACTTGGGACCGGGCGCTCGCTTCCACCCCCACCTGACCTCCCCCGTCGAGGGAGAGGGAGTGGGGGCGGCTTCAGCCGCGATGGGCCTGGCCGGCTGCCCTTCGTCGCCGCTTGAGCGCCTCCCGCAGGCTCAGGCACCTCCCGCAGGGGAACCGTGGCCTGGAGCGGTTTCAGCCGCGACAGAGAGCGACTCAACGCCCTTCCGCCATGCACGCTTCGATGTCGGCCACGGTCTTGGGCGTGGCGGCGGTGAGGACTTCGCATGCCCCTTCCGTCACGCACACGTCGTCCTCGATGCGGATCCCAATGTTCCACAGGGCTTCCGGCACGCCCTCACCCGGGCGGATGTAGAGTCCGGGTTCCACTGTCAGCACCATGCCGGGCTCCAGGATACGCCATTCGCCACCACGCTTGTAGTCGCCTGCATCGTGCACGTCCAGGCCCAGCCAGTGCCCGGTCTTGTGCATGTAAAAGCGCTTGTAGGCACCGGATTCGAGCACGCCGTCCACACTGCCGGCCAGCAGCCCCAGGTCGAGCATGCCTTGGGCCAGCACGCGCAGGGCCGCCTCGTGGGGTTCATTCCAGTGGCGTCCCGGGCGAACCTGTGCCATCGCCTCCCGCTGGGCGGCGAGCACGATTTCGTAGCAGTCCTTCTGCGCCGGGCTGAAGCGTCCGTTGACCGGGAAGGTGCGCGTGATGTCCGAGGCGTAGCCATCGAGCTCACAGCCGGCGTCGATGAGGAGCAGGTCGCCGTCCCGCAGTGGCGCATTGTTGGTCACATAGTGCAGCACACAGGCATTGGCCCCGCCGGCCACGATGGGCGTGTAGGCAGGCGCCTGGGCCCCCTGCCGGCGGAACTCGTGCAGCAGTTCCGCCTCGATTTCGTACTCGAACCGCCCGGGCGCCGTGGCGCGCATGGCACGGCGATGGGCGGCCCCGGAAATTTCCGCCGCCCGCCGCATGGTGGCCAGTTCGTGGGCATCCTTGATGAGACGCATCTCGTCAAGCAGCGCACGCACGTCGCGAATGCCAGCGGGTGCGGTGACGCCGTTGCGCGCCTGGGCCCGCACCGCGTTGAGCCAGCCCACCACGCGGGTATCCCAGCTGGGATCCGCGCCCAGGTCGAAAAAGAGATCCGGCTGGTCGGCGAGGAGCCTGGGCATCATCTCGTCCAGCTGCGTGATGGAATGGGCCTCGTCCATGCCAAAGGCCTCGCGCGCACCCTCGGGCCCGTAGCGGAAGCCGTCCCAGATCTCGCGTTCCTCGTCCCTGTCGCGGCAGAACAGGATGCTCTTCACCCCGCCATTCACCACCAGCACCAGCACCGCTTCCGGCTCGGGAAAACCCGTGAGGTAATGGAAATAGCTGTCGAACCGGTAGGGATAGTGGCTGTCGCGGTTGCGCGGACGTTCCGGCGCGGTGGGAATGACCGCCACCCCCGCGCCCATCTGCGCGGCGAGTCTCAGGCGACGCTCTCGATAGGGATTCATGATGCCACTCCAGATCAAGGGGCCGGGACGAGGGCCCCTGACAAAATTCTTCCCGTTTCAGTCGCGGGGTCCCTTGCAGCACAGGGTCAGGGCACGATCCAGGGCGGCAAGCCGCTGTGGCGTGCCCACGTCCACCCAGCGCGCGCGGTGGTGCTCACCCCGCACCCCGCCGGCCGCGATCCACTCCCGCAGCAGGGGCCCCAGCGCCGCCCGGCTGCCCGGGACGATGTGGGCGAAACGCTCCGGACGATACACGCCGATGCCGGTATAGGTGAGCCGGGGCACACCCTCCAGACGACAGAAGCCGTCCACCAGCGCGAAGTCCCCCTGCGCATGATGGGGCGGATTGTCCGTGAGCACCAGATGGGCGTGGTACTGCGCATCCCTCTCCATGGCCGCGGCGATGGCACGCGCCCGCGCGAAATCGTAATAGGTGTGGATGTCGCCGTTCACCACCAGGAAGGGCCCCTCGCCCAGCAGCGGCAGGGCCTTGGCAATCCCGCCCGCGGTCTCCAGAGGCTCGCCTTCCGCCGAGTAGCGGATGGAAATGCCCCAGCGGCTGCCATCCCCCAGCGCGGCCTCGATTTGCTCGCCCAGGTGGGCGTGGTTGATCACCAGCTCGGTGAAACCGGCGCGTGCCAGGTTCTCGATATGCCAGACGATGAGGGGTTTGCCGCCCACGGCCAGCAGGGGCTTGGGAGTGTGGTCGGTGAGCGGCCGCATGCGCTCGCCCCGCCCGGCGGCGAGGATCATGGCCTTCATGGGAAACCTCCGCAGCTGTGCGCCTGCCGGACCCGAGTCAGAACGTGTAGCCCACCTGGGGCTGGCTGCCGTGGATTTCGTCCAGCAGCCGGATCAGCGGCGTGAGTTCGCCGTACCGCTCGCAGGCGCGGCGCAGGTAATCCAGCACCAGGGGCATGCTCTGCAGATAGGCGTCCTTGCCGTCCCGGTGCTTCAGGCGCGCGAAAATGCCCAGCACCTTGATGTGGCGCTGCACGCCCATCCATTCGAAGTCCCGGTAGAAGTCGCCGAAATCTGCCGCCACCGGCAGGCCCTCCTTTTTCGCGCGCTCCCAGTAGCGGATCACCCAGTCGAGAATTTGTTCCTCGTCCCAGGCGATATAGGCGTCCTTGTAGAGGGACACCAGGTCGTAGGTGATGGGCCCGTACACCGCGTCCTGGAAATCCAGGATGCCGGGATTGGGCTCGCACACCATGAGATTGCGCGAATGGTAGTCGCGGTGCACATACACCCGGGGCTGGGCCAGCACCCGGCGCAGGATGAGGTCGAAGCTCGCCTCCAGGGTCGCCTGCTGTTCGGCGCTGAGGGTCACACCCAGGTGGCGCGGCACATACCATTCGGAGAACAGACGCATCTCGCGCAGGAGCAGGTTTGCGTCGTAGTCCGGCAGTTCGCCGGGACGGCTGGCGAGCTGGATTTTGATCAGCGCCTCGTTGGCGTCCCGGTAGAGGGCATCCGCCGTGGCCTCCTCCAGCTTGTCGAGATAGGTGTCCTGCCCCAGGTCGGTGAGCAGCAGGAAGCCCAGCTCCAGGTTCTGGGCGAGGATCCGGGGGACGTGCACGCCCGCCTCGGCAAACAGTCCCGCGACATGGATGAAGGGCTGACAGTCCTCGTGCTCGGGTGGCGCGTCCATGACGATGTAGGTCTGCCCGTCCAGATCGATGCGGTAATAGCGCCGGAAGCTGGCATCCGAGGAGGCCGGCAGGATGAGGAAATGCTCCCCGGCGAACACCTGGGACAGCCACCAGTCGAGATCGAGCAAGCGTTCCAATTGCGTTTCCAATTGAAAAAATTAAGGTTTTGTGCGATTTTAGCACCTCTCCCCGACCCACCCTCCAAGAATGCATCCATTCCCGTCGCGGCTTGCCGTCTGTGTCCTGCTGTGTTTGACGGCGCCCGTCACCCATGGCGCGACCCAACTGCCTCCCCTCAAGGTGGATCCGCGCCTGCTGGGGCTGCCGCCGGTTTCCGCGCCCACTGCCCCGGCAAAGGAGGCCGGCGGCGCCACGGCCGCCCCGCCGCAAACTGCGCCGGCCGAAACCGCGACCCCGGCTGTCACGCCCGGCGTGCCCGCGCGCGCACCCACGGCCGCCGGCGAACCCGCCCTGCCCGGGGCACCCGCCGCGGAGCGGAGCGCAGCAGC
>JBBFMG010000100.1:0-8350 GCA_037478575.1 Burkholderiales bacterium
CAACCGCCCCAACCCCCTGCTGCATCTGGCCAAACCCAGCCTCGGCAGGCTCGCCAAGAGTTACGTCGAGCGGGACATCGATCTCACCGGCGCCACGCGCGACATCATCCGCCTCGGCGAATCCCTGTGCGACGACGTGGGCTGCGTGGACAAAAAGGGCAGTCGCTTCCTCTCCTGGTGGCGCCACTCGAAGCCCTCGGACCGCAAAAACATCAGCTACCACTACGACGTCTCCAACGACTTCTACGGCCTCTGGCTGGATGCGCGCCGGGTCTATTCCTGCGCCTATTTCCGCACCCCGGACGATACCCTGGACGTGGCCCAGGAACAGAAGCTGGAACACATCTGCCGCAAGCTCCATCTCAAGCCGGGCGAGCGTTTCCTGGACATCGGCTGCGGCTGGGGCGGGCTCATCCTGTGGGCCGCCGAACGTCATGGCGTGCACGCCACCGGCATCACCCTGAGCCAGAACCAGTACGAATACGTGCAGCAGCAGATCGCCGCGCGCAAGCTGCAGGGGCGCGTCGAGGTGCATCTCATGGACTACCGGGACGTGCCCGAGAGCGAGCCCTTCGACAAGATCGCCTCGGTGGGCATGTTCGAGCACGTGGGGCGCGCCAACCTGGGCAAGTACTTCGCCAAGATCCACCGCCTGCTCAAGCCCGGCGGCCTGGTGATGAACCACGGCATCACCGCCGCGCGCCGCCACAGCGGCGGGCTGGGCAGCGGCATCAGCGAATTCATCGACCAGTACGTCTTTCCGGGCGGCGAGCTGGTGCATGTCTCGGAAGTGGTGGAGAGCCTGTCGGAACAGGGGCTGGAATGCTGGGATGCCGAATGCCTGCGCCCCCATTACGCCCGCACCCTCTGGCACTGGGTGGAGCGGCTGGAAGCCAACGCCGCCGAAGCGAGGCGCCTGGTGGGCGAGGAAAAGTTCCGCATCTGGCAGATCTACATGGCGGGCTCGGCCCATGCCTTCGAGCGCGGGTGGATGTCCCTGTTCCAGATCTTGGCGGGCAAGCCCCTGCCGGACGGCCGCCTGCCCTATCCCCTCACCCGCGAGCACGTGTACGCCTGACCCGGCGCCCGGTTGCCGTCGCGATACGCCCGGTGACCGTTGCGTCCCCCACCGGGGCAAGGCCGGAGCGGCAGGCATCCTGCCCGATGGGCAAGCCAGCGCACCGCGCAACGCCGCGGCAGTTCGGCGCCGGCCTGTTAAAATGGGACATGCGCCGTTTCCTGTTGATCGCCCTGCTCGCCTGGGTGCTCCCCGCACCCGCAAGCCGCGCTGCCTGGGGTGAGTTCGAGTACGAGTTCGACAACGAAAAACCCTGGGTGGAGCTTCAGGCCCAGCTCCCCGCCTTCCCCGTGCGGGAGGCCGCCCTGCCCTTCTTCGTCTCCGCCGCCACGGACAACCGGTTTTTCGTCGATCCTGCCTCCCTGTCCGTGGGAGAGGATGGCGTGGTGCGCTACACCCTGATCGTGGTGTCTCCCGCGGGCGCCACCAATATCAGCTTCGAGGGCATCCGCTGCCGCACCCGGGAATACAAGGTGTATGCCTTTGGGCGCGACGGCCAGTGGTCGCGCAACCGCTTCGCCCAGTGGAAGCCCATCGAATACAAGGACCGCAACCGCCAGCACCACATGCTCTACGACGATTTCTTCTGCCCCGGCGGCATCATCGCCCGGGATGCACCGGAAATCGTGTTCGCCCTCAAGCGCGGCATCCATCCCCGCGCGGAGCGGCCATGACTGCCGGCGGCGAGCTGACCCTGCGGGTGAGCGAGATCTTCCATTCCCTGCAGGGCGAATCCACCCGCGCCGGCCTGCCCACGGTCTTCATCCGCCTCACGGGCTGCCCCCTGCGCTGCGGCTACTGTGACACGTCCTATGCCTTCACCGGGGGCGAGACCCTGAGCCTCGCCGCCATCCTGGAACGGGTGGCGCCCTACGCCACACGCTACGTCTGCGTGACGGGGGGTGAACCCCTTGCCCAGAAAAACTGCCTCCCCTTACTTGCCGCCCTGTGCGACGCGGGCTATTCGGTCTCCCTGGAAACCAGCGGCGCCCTGGACATCGCGCCAGTGGATGCGCGCGTGTCCCGCATCGTGGACATCAAGACACCGGGCTCGGGGGAAATGCACAGAAACCGCTGGGAGAACCTCGCCCACCTGCGCGAGACGGACGAGGTGAAGTTCGTGCTGTGCGACGAGGCCGACTACCGGTGGGCGGTGGCAACCCTGAAGGCCCACGACCTGGCGCGCCGCTCTACGGTCCTGTTTTCCCCGGTGTGGGAGCGGCTGCCGCCCCGCCAGCTGGCGGAGTGGATCCTGCGCGACCGGCTGCCGGTGCGCTTCCAGCTCCAGCTGCACAAGATTCTGTGGGGCAGCGAGCCCGGACGGTGAGGACGGCCCCATGACTCATCGCGACGCCATCGTGCTCCTCTCGGGGGGGCTCGATTCCGCCACCACCCTGGCCATCGCCCGGGCGGAGGGCTTTCACTGCCATTGCCTGTCCCTGGACTATGGCCAGCGCCACCGCGCGGAACTGGAGGCCGCCACGCAGGTGGCCCGGGCGCTCGGGGCCGCGGCCCATCGCGTGGTGGAGCTCGACCTGTCCGTGTTCGGGGGCTCGGCGCTCACCGACCGCCGGCTTGCGGTGCCCACGCGGGAAAGTCCGCCGGGGGAAATTCCCATCACCTACGTGCCGGCGCGCAACACCATCATGCTTTCCCTGGCCCTCGCCTGGGCCGAAGTGCTGGGCGCCCAGGACATCTTCATCGGCGCCAACGCAGTGGACTATTCGGGCTATCCCGACTGCCGGCCGGAGTACATCGCGGCCTTCGAACGCATGGCCAATCTCGCCACGCGCGCCGCGGTGGAGGGCCGCCCCACGCGCATCCACGCGCCTCTCATCGCCCTCACCAAGGCCGACATCATCCGCCGCGGCGTGGCGCTGGGCGTGGATTATTCCCTTACCGTTTCCTGCTACCAGGCCGACCAGCAGGGCCGGGCCTGCGGCCGGTGCGATGCCTGCCGCCTGCGGCGCAAGGGCTTCCAGGAAGCCGGCGTGCCCGATCCCACCCGCTACCGCTGACTGCGCCAGCGCCCCGAAGCTGGTACGTCCGTACCAAGTGCCGAATTTCATTGGGAAATTTTCCCGGCGCCGCCTTGCCCCCACCCCGGGGCCTCCGTAAAATTCCAGGACTTGTCGGCCCGGCGCCGGCACCGGCACAACTTCCAGCGAGGACACGATCATGGTTTTCGACAGCTTCGGACAGGCCCAGTCCGTCTTCCTGTGGGCGGGGTTCGTCATCGCCCTCGTCATGGGCGCGGTGGTGAACAAGACCAATTTCTGCACCATGGGGGCCGTCTCCGACTGGGTCAACATGGGCGACACCGGCCGGCTGCGTGCCTGGCTGTTCGCGGCCGCCATCGCCATGCTGGGCGTGTCCGTGCTGGAATACCTGGGCCTCGCGCAACCGGACCTCGCCTTCCCGCCCTACCGCTCCAACCAGCTCGTGTGGCTGGAAAACCTCCTGGGCGGGCTGATGTTCGGCGTGGGCATGACGCTCGCCTCCGGCTGTGGCAACAAGACCCTCATCCGGATCGGCGGCGGCAATCTCAAGTCGGTGATGGTGTTCGCCATCATCGCCGTGATCGCCTACTACATGATCAATCCCTTCCCGGGCAGCGACAAAACCTTGTTCACGGTTCTTTTCTATGACTGGATCCGTCCCGCCGCCGTGCAACTGTCCACCCGGCAGGACCTGGGTGCCATCGTCGGCGGCGCAAACCCGGCCCTCGCCCGCCTCATTCTGGGCGTCGTGATCGCCCTGGTTTTGATCGGCTTCGCCCTGAAGTCGGAGGATTTCCGCAAGAGCTTCGACAACGTGCTGGGCGGGCTGGTGGTGGGGCTTGCCGTGCTCGCCGCCTGGTATGTGACCAGCAACGTCATGGTGCGCGCGGAGGGTGAGACCTACAGCCTGCAGAACTTCGTCGCCGAGCAATGGGATCTGCTCGCGGCACCCACCGATGTCAAACCGGCCCAGGCCGCGGCCCTGTCGCCCCAGTCCTACACCTTCATCAACCCCATCGGCCAGACCCTCGGTTACGCCATGGGCGGTTTCAACAAGACCCTGCTCACCTTCGGCGTCATGTCCGTGTTCGGGGTGATCCTGGGCTCCTTCCTGTGGGCGGTGATCTCCCGCAGCTTCAAGATCGAGTGGTTCGCCTCCGTGCGGGATTTCGTCAACCATCTGGTGGGCGCCATCCTCATGGGCTTCGGCGGCGTGCTCGCCATGGGCTGCACCATCGGCCAGGCGGTGACCGGCGTCTCCACCCTGGCCGTGGGTTCCATCATCACCTTCGTCGCCATCGTGCTGGGCAGCGCCATCACCATGAAGATCCAGTACTACAGGATGGTGTACGAATCGGAAGCCACCTTCACCAAGGCCTTCATCACCGCCTTGGTGGACCTCAAGCTGCTCCCGGCCGCGCTGCGCAAACTGGAAGCCGTGTGATCGCCTGCGCGCAAGGCCCGTCACGCGCGGGCCTTGCGTTGACAGGCCTTGCCGGCCCTCCCTATAATCTCGCTTCTTTTTCGGGTCGTTAGCTCAGCCGGTAGAGCAGCGGACTTTTAATCCGTTGGTCGTTGGTTCGAATCCAACACGACCCACCAGATCGACGAAAGGGTTGGCGTGCGCCAGCCCTTTTCTGTTTTTGGGCCCGCGCGCCTGAAGCCGACCCCGAAACGCCCCGCCACGGCGGCCGCCCGGCACCGGACCCGCCGCCGGGAAGCCCGTCAGGGCGCGCCTTCCAGGCACCATCCCGCGCAAACATGCACAGCACGGGCCTTGCGGCGAGGGGCGCCCGGCGACTTTACCCCGCGGCCCCCATGGTGATGTAACACGTTGTTTTGCCAAGTCTATTTTTGCGCGCGTTTTTTGGTCGTTGGCAAAATTTCCTTGCCGCAGGGATGCTTAAGCCGCGTTCCTACAAGCTGTCCACAGGTTTGTCCACAGATTCTGTGGACAGTCCGGGCCGACGAACGGCAGCCTGCACGCCATCCGTCCGTCATAGAATGGAAAGCGGAAAATCAGCCGACAGGCAGGGCCTGCCAGGGCGCCTGCGGGGAGACCGGCCATGGCCAGCATCGTTCTCACCCTGGATGGGGAAATCGTCGGGGAACACACTCTGACCCAGGCGCGCACCACCATCGGGCGCCGTCCCTATCACGACATCGTGATCGACAATCTCGCCGTGAGCGGCGATCACGCCGTGATCCTGCGTACCCCCAAGGGATGGATGATCGAGGACCTGGGCAGTACCAACGGCACCCTCTTCAAGGGCGAGCCCATCACCCGCCACCTGCTGAAGGATGGCGACCTCTTGGAAATCGGCCGTTACCGGCTGCGTTTCCTCGCCGCCCCCGAGACCCCGCGCGAGGCGGAGCTGGAAAAGACCGTGGTCATGCGTAGCCCCTTCGCCGGCAAGCCCCTCGCCGCCCTCAAGGGGGAAACGGGTGATCCCGATGCCGCCACGGAGCCTTTCCCGCCCACTTTTTCCCCCGAGCTTTCGCCCCGGGCGCATGGGGGCGTGCAGACCGTCACCGGGGTCGAATCCGCCACGCACCCGGCCCTGCTGCGGGTGCTCTCCGGCCCCGACAGCGGACGGGAAATCCCCCTGGACAAGCCCATCGTCTCCCTGGGCAAGCCCGGAGTGGGGGTCGCCCTCATCACCCGCAAACCCCTGGGCTACTTCCTCGCCCATGTGGATGGGGACCAGCACCCGCTGGTGAACGGCAGCCCCATCAACGACAAGCCCTGCCCCCTGAACCATCACGACCTCATCCAACTGGGCCCGGTGAAGCTCCAGTTCTGCCTGAGGTAACACTCCCGTGGGACGCCGGCTGCGGCCAAAACTGACGCAGAGCGTCACCCCGGAGCCCAGGCCAGTCCTGCGGCGGAGGGCTGCTGCCGGGGCCTGACCGCGGTTTGCAGGCGGCAATGACGCAGGCATCGCGAGGCCGTGCCCCTCAAGTTTTCCTCCGGGCTGCCGTTCATAGGCCCTGGCACGGAGCTTGCTGATGGTCGTCCAGACACTCGCGTGTCCGTTTTCCCATCAACCCTGAGCAGAAGGAGCATGCAATGAAACGCGTTCAACAAGGCTTTACCTTGATCGAACTGATGATCGTCGTAGCGATCATCGGTATCCTGGCGGCGATCGCCATTCCGGCGTATCAGGACTACACCATCCGCTCGCAGGTGTCGGAAGGCCTGAACCTCGCCGCCGGGGCGAAGACCGCGGTGGCGGAGTTCTTCAACAACACGGGTAGGTTTCCAGGCAGCAACGCCAGCGCGGGGCTTGCCGCGGCAACAAGCATTACGGGCAACTATGTGGACCAGGTGGACGTCGGGGCAACCCCGGGTCAGGTGCAGATCACGTATGGCAATCGCGCCAATGCTCTCATCAACGGAGATATCTTGAGCCTGTCCGCAACGACCAGCGCAGGTGGGGTTGCCTGGCGGTGTGGTGGCGCTGGAACGACCCTCAACGCCAAATACCTCCCCTCCAGCTGCCGCTAAACGATCTTCGGCCGAGGCAAACGCCCCGCACCGCGGGGCGTTTTGTTTTCAGGCGCCGATTCGGTGCGCCAGATGAAGCGGGCACGGGGGTTGCTCCTATTAGAGACGAGAGATCAACATCCGGAGCAGAAACATGACACCTTCACGCACCCAAGGCGGCTTCACCCTGATCGAGCTCATGATCGTGGTGGCGATCATCGGCATCCTGGCTTCCATCGCCCTGCCCCTCTATCAGGACTACACCATCCGCGCCCAGCTTTCGGAAGGGATCGGCTTGGCAGG
This sequence comes from Burkholderiales bacterium, assembly GCA_037478575.1. Taxonomy (GTDB): domain Bacteria; phylum Pseudomonadota; class Gammaproteobacteria; order Burkholderiales; family Thiobacteraceae; genus Thiobacter. The sequence continues at coordinate 6,869 of JBBFMG010000100.1, forward strand.
CGGGGCCAAGACGGCTCTGGCAGAGTATTACCAGAACCGCGGCAGCTTCCCGTCGGGCCCCACCGCCAACGCCTCGGCAGGTCTCGCCAATGCGGCCTCCATCACGGGCAGCTATGTCACGGCCGTTGACGTGGGCGCCACGGCGGGGCAAATCCAGATCACCTTCGGCCACCGTGCCCACGCCCGCATCAACGGCGGGGTGATGGCCCTCTCCGCGGTAACCGCGGCAGGCAGCGTACAATGGGTCTGCAAGTCTGTGAGCGGTATTCCGTCCAAGTATTTCCCAACCAACTGCCGATGCCGTGAAATTCATCCTGTCTAGCTGGCGCGGTGCGGTGCTGTCTGCTGCCCTGCTCCTCGCCGCCCTGATCTACGCCCCCGGCCTCGCCGGGGGCTTCGTTTTCGACGATTTCCCCAACATCCTGCGCAACGATGCGATCCGCGAGGCGCGGCTCGAGGTGGGGAGCCTGTGGGAAGCGGTGCTGTCCTCCCCCGGCGGGCCGCTGGCGCGTCCTGTGGCGAGCCTCACCTTCGCCCTGCAGGTGGCTTTGCAGGGTGTGTCCGCTTCCGCGATGAAGACGGTCAATCTGGTCATCCACCTGGTCAATGGCCTCCTGCTCTGGCTGTGGCTTGTGCGTCTCATGGCAGCGCCCCGCCTCGCCGCGGCGGCAGGCGACCAGCAGCGTCAGTTTCTGCCGCTGCTCGTCGCAGCACTGTGGCTGGTGGCTCCCATCCACCTCACCTCCGTGCTCTACGTGGTCCAGCGTATGGAGAGTCTGGCGGCCCTGTTCACCCTGGCGGGACTCGTTCTCTACACCACCGGCCGCCTGCGGGAGGAGGCCGGTGGGCGCGGCCGCCTGCTTGCCCTGGGCGGCCTCGCGGCAATGACCGGGCTCGCCACCCTGACCAAGGAAACCGGCGTGCTCACGCCGGCCTATGCGCTGCTGGTGGAAGTGCTGGCCTTCGGCTTTCGCACCCGGGGCCGGCGGGACCCTGCCCTGGCTGCTTTTTTTGGCATCTACTCCCTGCTGGGGCTGGCGGCCATCGCGTTCACGCTGCCTCCGGCCCTCACCGGGGCGAGCTACGCGAGCCGTCCCTTCACCCTGACCGAGCGGCTGTGGACCGAGGGCCGCATCCTGTGGGACTATCTCGGCGCCATCCTGCTTCCCCGTCTGGCGGCACTCTCCCTCTACCACGACGATTTCCCCCTGTCCCGGGGTTGGCTTGCCCCGCCCACCACGACCCTCGCCTGGCTGGCCCTGGCCGCACTGGCCGCCTGTGCCGTCGCCCTGCGCCGCCGGGCGCCCGAGGTGAGTCTGGGGCTGGGGCTCTTTTTCGTGGGACACGGTCTGGTCTCCACCTATCTGCCCCTCGAGCTCTATCACGAGCATCGCAACTACCTGCCGGCCGCAGGAATCTTCCTCGCAATCACGGCTGGGGGCTTCCGGCTCGCCCCGCACATGACGACTCCCCGTATCCTCC
>JBBFMG010000101.1:0-8350 GCA_037478575.1 Burkholderiales bacterium
GGGGGAGACCCTGTTCGACCTGCCGCGTTCCCAGAGCGAGCGCGAGCTGGAGCAGTGGCTGCCCCTGGTGGACTGGGCGCGCCGCTGATCAGGCGGCGGCCTGTTTCAGGGTCTCGATCACGTTGTCCACGGCCCGGTCCAGCAGGGGCACGTCGTCCAGCAGGCGGGCGGTGCCGATGCGGAAGGCCGCTTCCAGCTTTTCCCGCGGCATGGTGGCGCCCCGCTTGCCCTGACGGTCGCAGAAGAGATAGGCCCCGCGCAGGGGGCTGATCCACTTGAGCCGTGCCTGCAGGGGCTCCATGCCGGTGTGGCGGAATTCCACCCACATCCCCGGTTTCAGCGCGGCCACCGCTTCCCGCGCGGTTTCCTCGTCCAGCTCGGTCGCGCAGGCGGCCTCCTGGCCGGCCGACCGGGGGGCGTCGCTGGCCAGTTCCTCATCGTCCGCCCAGCCCACGCCGCCGATGGTGATTTCCTCCACCTCCACCTGCCCTTCGGCGGCAGGCGTGAGGATTTCCAGCTTGACCGGCGTGGCCTGGGGTTTGGGAAACTGCAGCACCACGGCGGTCTCCCGCGGCGGCGCAGGTGAGGCGGAGGTCTCCTGGCCAAACCCGGCGGACACGGCGCTGGCATGGCACTTCACCAACTGGCTCAGGAAACGTTCCCGCACGTCCTGCGCGGTGTTCACGGCTTCCATGCCCTGCTTGAGCCGCTTGAGCAGGGCGGGCAGGATCTTGATGAGCCGCTCCCGGTCCTCGCGGGTGGGCTTGGGCCGGGTGCTCCAGACCAGGTCGTCCATGGTGGCCAGCGCCTCCTCCCAGGCCGGGCCTTGCCCGCTCTTGTCGAGGCGCGCGCGGCACAGCACCTCGGTCCAGGTCTCGCACAGGAAGGTGCGCACGGCTTCGGGCACCTCGCTGTCCCGGGCGCGGCGTCTGACCGCTTCCTCCGCCGCCTCGCGCGCCTCTTCCAGCGCCATTTCCTGCTGCTCCCGCGCCACGATCAGGGGTGTGGCGGCCGCCACCAGGGCATCGGCCTGACGCTCCTGTTCCTCGAGGAAAGCCTGGAGACCGGCCATGGCCTGTTCGAACACGGCCAGATCGTCCTCGAACTGGTCGAGGATGGTCTGAACCATGCCCTCGATGTGACGGTAAAGGGGATCCTCGCGGTCAAGCGTGCCTTGCCAGCCGACGGCGGCCTCGCCGATGAGATTGAGCAGGCGGCGGGTGGGGTGGGTTTTGCGCGAGAAGAAGGCCGGGTCGAGCATGGCCGCCTTGAGCACGGGAATCTGCAGGCGGCCGATCAGGGCCTTCACGGCATCCGGGACACGGGCGTCGTCGAAGATGTAATCGAACACCATGGCCACCACCTCGATGGTCATGGCAGACGCCGGGCCGAGGCTGTCTGCCGGCAGCGCCTCGCGGATTTCCCGCAGCACCGCTACCGGGGCGCCGGCGGCGGCCTGGGCCAGCACCGGGATGCGTTCGGCGCCCTGGCCATGCTGCAACTGGGTGAGCTGGGTCAGGATCAGCGGGGAACAGGCCGCCGCGGGGCCTGCCGCCGGATTCATTCCCGGCGTTTCACCCGCTCCCGCGGCCATGGCCCCGGTTACTGCCGCCGGAGCGCCGGTCGACCCACCGCCCGGGACGGCCATCATCGCTGCCGCCATGCCCGCCGGCATGGCGGCAGGCACCGCGCCAGCTGGGACCGCGGTGGGCGCCCCCATTCCCGTCACGGGCAGGGTGCCCCGCTGCGCCGCGCGGGCGAACCACTGCTGCATGGCGGCGAACACGTCGCCGTCCGCTGCCGCGGCCTCCACCGCCTCCACCGCCGCCTGGGCGGCGAGGGCGGCGATCTCGGCGGTGCTGTGGGCGCCCCCCCGCCGGATTTCGCGCCGGATGCGGGGCAGCACCCCTTTTTCGATCAGGTACTGGTTGATCTCGCGATAGGTGGAGGCGACCGCGTCCTGCATGTGCTTGTCCCACATGGTGACCAGCAGGAGGCGGATTTTCAGGGGCGCTTCCGTGTCCCGGCAGGCGGCCATGTAAGCCTCGGCCAGCACCGCAGGATCGAAGGGGTGCTTCACGCGCCGGAATTCGGGGTCGTGGACGAGCAGACCCACGCGTTTTTCGAGGGCGGCGAGCTCTTCGGTGCAGGCATGCTTCATCTTCGCCGCCATCTCCTGGGTGGCGATGGATTCCTCCAGGTCATCCGGGTCCACCAGGCTGAACTGGTCGATTTCCAGCTCGTCCGCCGACGGGCGCTTGGCCTGCCTGGGGGGTAGCAGCGCGGCCTGCATGCCGTCGTGGAGATGCTCGCGGAAGCGTTTTTCGATTTCCCCGGCGCGGGTGCGCACCAGGCTCATGGCCTCCAGATGGAGCTGTTCCATGGCGCGCTCGGTGGATTTCTGGGCGAGCTGGAAGAATTCCTCGTCGGCCTTTTCCAGCATCGCCTTGAGCGCGCCCGTGAGGGTGCCGAGGGCGATCTGCATGCCGCGCTCCAAGAGGCGGCGTTCCATCGCACTGGGTTCGTCGCGGGAGCTTGCGAGGGCGTTCAGGAGCTCTTGGGAATCGGCGCCTTCCATGCTGCTTCTCCGGGTCGTGGGTTGGGGAACCGCTCTGCCAAGGAAGGCACCGGGGGACGTCGGCACGAACCCGTCGGGGTGACACCCAGCGAGCCCGCTGCCATGGGACGGGCGTCCTTTAGGCCGGTGCTTTTGCGTCGCCGCCTTTCGACGGCTTTGCCCTTGGTAGATGTCCGTTCTCGGGTACAGCCGAAATGCGCTGTGACCCGCTGCCAGAATCGGCGCGGTGGCACGAAACTTTAGGCCGCGCAAAGATTACCGTTTGTTCAGATGCAGCCTACGACGTGAGCCGGGCATAGAGACGGGGCAGCGCCCGCGGCAGCTCCGCGGGCTGGCGGATGACCAGGGCGTGGCCGGGACCGAACAGGTAGTCGAGATAGTCGGGGCCGGTGGCATCCACCGTCACACAGAAGGGCGTGATGCCGGCGCGTCGGGCCTCGCCGAGGGCGTGACGGGTGTCCTCGATGCCGTAGCGGCCCTCGTAGTGATCGAGGTCGTTGGGCTTGCCATCCGTGAGCAGCAGGAGCAGGCGCCGGCTGGCGGGCTGCTCGGCCAGGATGTGGCTGGCGTGGCGCAGGGCCGCCCCCATGCGGGTGTAGTAGCCAGGCTTGAGGGCGGCGATGCGGCCGCGTGCGGCGTCGTCGTAAGGGGTGGCGAAATCCTTGAGCAGGTGGAAGCGCACGTTGTCACGCCGCAGGGAAGAGAAGCCATAGAGACCGAAACGGTCGCCGCTGGCGGACAGGGCCTCCGCGAACAGGAACAGGCTGTCGCGGATGACGTCGATCACGCGTGCCGTGTTGCTGGCGTAAGCATCGGTGGACAGGGAGAGATCGGCCAGCAGCAGACAGGCGAGATCCCGCCGGCCCCGGTGCAGCGCCCGGTAGAGGCCCCGCTCGCCGCTGCCGCGGCCGCGACGGCGATCGGTGAGATGCCTCACGGCGGCGTCCAGGTCCAGCTCGGTGCCGTCGGCCTGATCGCGCAGCCAGAGCCGTTCCGGCCGCAAAGCTTCGAACTGGCGGCGCACCCGCCGCGCCGTGGGGCGCAGGGTTGGGGGCAGGGCGCAGGGCGGGGCGGTCTCGGCCAGCATGGGCTGCACCCGACAATGGGCCGGCAGCAGGCGGCGGCTGCGGTAATCCCACTCCGGCAGCCAGATGCCGGGACCGATGGGCGTGTCATCCTGGCTGCTGGCCGGCAGATCGAGATCGAAGCGCACCCGTGCGGCCGTGGTCTCCGCGTCGCGCGCCAGCGCCAGCCGGTCGAGATCGTCCGCGCAGGCTGGGTTGGGGTCGTCACTGTCCTCGGTGGGACGGTGTACGCGCAGATAGTCCGCCCAGCTGAGAATGCTCTCGGCACGGAAAAACAGCATGAAGCCATCCCTCCCGCGGGGCATGGACACCCGTTCGCCCTGGCGGCGGCGCGGGTCCTGGCGCACATTGCGTGCGCCCCCAGCCTGCCCTGGGCCCTGATCCACCGGCGCGGCGGCCAGCGGCGCGCCCGGCGGCGCGGGATGCAGCCACAAGGGCACTGGCTGCCAGGGCCGACGCGCGGGCGGCAGACGTGCCACACTGCCGGGATGGCGCAGCGCCGCCTGGATGGCCTGCTCCTGTGCCGCTTCGTCGGCGGGCAGGCGGTTCAACGGCGGGCGCAAGGGCAGGAGGGCCGCCACCAGCCGCTGATAACGGGGGAGGAGTCCCGGATAACGCGCGAACACGCGGCATGCGGCTTTCTGGTTTTCCGCGAGCCATTCATCGGGACTTACCCACACCCCCGCCGTTTCCGCGGCGAGGGCGATCAGCCAGACATAGAGATCCCGGTTCAGATTCCGGTCGGAAAAAAGGGCGATGCGTGGCGGCAGGCAGAGGGCTTCCCCATCGCGCCAAGCGAGTTCGCTGCGATCCCCCACGCCCGCCAGACGCGCCAGCAGACTGCGCCGGGCGCCGTGGCCCGTGGCTGGCGCGGTTCTGATGGCAAGCCCCGGTTCGCCGCCCAGGGCGCGAAACAGAATGCCCGCCAGGGGGGCGATCTCTTCCAGGGTCACGGCTGCCGCGGCATGCTCCCGCGCCGCGAGGGCACGCAGGCCCCGGTCCCACAACCTGCCGACCCATTCTTCCATGTCAGCTTTCCCCCTTGAGGCGCGGACTGGGGTGGCCCCGGCTGGCGAAACATTTCTGAGGGGCCTGGGGCCGCGTGTCGGTCGCTCGTCCGGACTTGCTCAGGGCGCAGGGGCCGTCCACCCAGCGCAGCAGGCTGCCTTGTGGCGCATGGCGTTGCACCTGGCTGCAGGCCTGGATGCACTGGCCGCATTGGGTGCAGGCGAACATGGCGCGCTTGACCGTGCGCGGATGCAGACGCATGGGGCAGGCATGATCGCAGGCACTGTCGCAGGCTTGGCAGGCGCGGGCCCGCCGCTGGTCGAAGCCCACCACCAGGGCGCGCGGGTTGGCCATCCACGCCAGGCTTTGGAACAGGCCCACGGCGCAGCCGAAGCGGCAGAACAGGTGGCGGGCGAGGGTGAATTCGATGAAGAGAAGCAGGGTGGCCACGCCGATGAACCGGGCCTGGTTGGCCGTGAGGGTGCCGTGCCACAGATTGGCATAAATGGTGGCGGGGGGCAGCAGGTAGGTGAGCAGAACCACCGCCCAGAGAAAGGCGAAGGCCAGAGCGCTCGCCAGGGTCACCGGCCACCACCCCGCACTCCACCGGCGCAGCCTGCCGTCGGGCCGGCGTTCGGGCAGGCGCTGGCGGTCCCACAGGCTGTGCTTGCCAAGGGTGCGGCGCATCAGGCCGTTGATGGTTTCCACCACCGAAAAATGGGGACACAGCCAGCCGCAATACACGCGGCCCCAGCGGTAGGCCACGCCCATCAGCAAGGCTGCCGCGAGGAGCAGCGGCAGGAACACGCGCCCCAGCACCCGCAGGGCGAGTTCGCCGGCGCCGATCTCGCCCGCCACGAACTGGTCGATGCCGATCACCCAGGGCTGGCCCAGGAAAATGGCGTGACCCTGGGTGAGGTCGAAGCGCAGCAGGTTGAGAGGCGGGGCCAGCACGAACAGGGCGAAAAAGGCGCTGCGCAGCAGCAGGCGTGTCTGCTCAGTCGTCATCGCAGGGTCTGCCTATGAGGGGATAGCGGTAGGGCTGGCCGGCCATGGCGCGCGCCAGCCCCAGCACGCCCAGCAGCACCAGGCTGGAGTGGAAGATCGTGAAATAGAGGATGGCCACCACCCAGGTGGCCGGCTGGTCGTAACCACCCAGCAGGACGATGGCGAGATTGGCGCCGATCAGGAGGCCGCCCGCCCAGAGGCTTGCCGCCAGCGTCTGGCGCAGGTGACAGCGGGCGAGAGGAGGTGCGCCGCGGTAGGCCTGCCGCCACAGAAGGAGCAGGCCCAGGAAGGCGAGCCCGGGCAGCAGGAGCAGATTGACCAGATACAGCACTTCCGCTGCCACGGCGAGGGACTGCCCCGGCGGCGCCGCATCACGGGCCGAAGCTGACAAGGACGACCTCCATCAGCGCCGCGGCCGTGGTTTCGTCGTCGGTGAGGGATTCCACCAGGGCGGCACGGCACGCTTCCACGGGCGGGAAACCACTGCGGATGAGACTTGCGGCATAGACCAGCAGACGCGTGCTTGCCGCTTCCTCCAGATCGTGGTCCTTGAGGGCGCGCAGGGACTGGGCCAGGTTCACCAGGCGCCGGGCCAGCAGGGGCTCCACGCCGGTCTCCGCGACGATGATTTCCTGCTCCACCTCGGGTGCAGGGAAATCGAAGCTCACCGACACGAAGCGCTGGCGGGTGCTGGGCTTCAGGCTCTTGAGCAGGTTCTGGTAGCCCGGGTTGTAGGACACCACCAGCATGAACTCGGGCGGCGCCCGCAGGGTCTCCCCCAGGCGCTCGATGGGCAGGATGCGGCGGTCGTCGAGCAGGGGATGCAGCACCACGGTGGTGTCCTTGCGGGCTTCCACCACTTCGTCGAGATAACAGATGCCCCCTTCCCGCACCGCCCGCGTGAGAGGACCGTCCTGCCACCAGGTGCCGCCGTCGCCGATCAGATGGCGCCCCACCAGATCGGCGGCGGAGAGGTCATCGTGGCAGGCCACGGTGTAGAGCGGCCGCCCGAGGCGTGCTGCCATGTGGGCCACGAAGCGCGTCTTGCCGCAGCCCGTGGGCCCCTTGATGAGCAAGGGCAGCCGGTTGCGAAAGGCGTGCTCAAACAGTTCCACCTCCCGCCCCTGGGGCCGGTAGTAGGGCAGGGACGGGACGGCATGCAGGGGGGCGGCGGCAGTCATGGGTGGCCTTTCATGCTTCGGCGGCCCGGGTTTCGCCACGCACGAAGAAGCTCAGGATGTAAACCACCAGCCCCACCAGAAACACCAGCCCCGTGAATTCCCGCATCCAGTAGAACAGGGCGACCTGATCCTGGGCCTGCATGTAAGGCAGCGGAGTCGCGCTCACCCGCTGCAGCCAGACCTGCAGGATGCCCGCGGCGGTGAGGAACAGGGTGATGAACACCATGGACACGGTCATCAGCCAGAATCCCCACATTTCCATCACCTGAGCCTTGTTGGCGTTTGCCTGGCGGCCGCGCAGCAGGGGCATGGCATAGGAAATGATGGTGAGCACCACCATCACGTAGGCGCCGTAGAAGGCCATGTGCCCATGGGCCGCGGTGATCTGGGTGCCGTGGGTGTAGTAGTTGACCGGCGAGAGGGTATGCAGGAATCCCCACACGCCGGCGCCGAGGAAGGCCATCACGCCGGTACCCAGTGCCCACAGGGTGGCGGCCTTGTTGGGATGCTCGCGCCGGCGGCGGTTCACCATGTTGAAGGCGAACACCGTCATCATGAAGAAGGGGATGGGCTCCAGGGCGGAGAACACCGAACCCCACCATTGCCAGTAGCCGGGCGTGCCGATCCAATAATAGTGATGGCCGGTGCCCACCACCCCGGTGATGAGGGTCATGGCGATGATCACGTACAGCCATTTCTCGATCACCTCGCGATCCACCCCCGTGACCTTGATCAGCACGAAGGCGAGCAGTGCGCCCAGGATCAGTTCCCACACACCTTCCACCCAGAGGTGCACCACCCACCACCAGTAATACTTGTCCAGCACCAGGTTGGACGGGTTGTAGAAGGAGAACAGGAAGAAGATCGCCAGGCCCCACAGCCCCGTGAGCAGCACCAGGCTGATGGAGGTCTTGCGCCCCTTGAGCACGGTCATGCTGATGTTGTAGAGGAAGGCAAGGGCCACCACCACGATGCCCAGCTTGGTGATGGTGGGCTGTTCCAGGAATTCCCTGCCCATGGTGGGCAGCAGGCCGTTGCCCGTCAGGTCGGCCAACCTGGCGTAGGGCACCAGCAGATAGCCCAGGACGGTCAGCGCGCCGGCGATGAGGAAGACCCAGAACATGATGAGCGCCAGCTTCGGGCTGTGCAGCTCGGTTTCCGCTTCCTCGGGCACCAGGTAGTAGGCCGCGCCCATGAATCCGAACAGCAGCCAGACGATGAGCAGGTTGGTGTGCACCATGCGCGCCACGTTGAACGGGATTTCCGGGAACAGGAAGTCACCCACCACGTATTGCAGGCCCATTATCAGGCCGAACAGAATCTGTCCCACGAAAAGGCCGATCGCCGCGACGAAGTAGGGTTTGGCGACTGCTTGCGACTGGTATTGCATGATGATCTCCTCGAACCAAGCGATGCGTGACGAGTGCCGGCTTCAGCCTTCGATGTTGGGCGGCCAGTTCTCGGTGTTGATCTCGGAGGTGTACTTCAGG
>JBBFMG010000102.1:0-8348 GCA_037478575.1 Burkholderiales bacterium
CGCTGCCGATGTGGGCGTTCAGCAGGTGCGCCAGTTCCGGGTTGGCCTGATTGAGCCAGCGGCGCGGCGTGATGCCATTGGTCACGTTGACGATCTGGTCAGGCCACAGGCGGTGAAAGTCGGCGAAGATGGTCTGGCGCATGAGCTCGGTGTGGATGGCCGCCACGCCATTCACCTTGTGGGAACCCACCATGGCCAGATGGGCCATGCGCACCCGCTTCGGCTGCGACTCCTCGATCAGGGACACGCGCCGCAGAAGCTCGTGATCCCCGGGATGGCGGTGGGCCACGTCCCGGAGGAAGCGGTGGTTGATCTCGTAGATGATCTGCAGATGGCGCGGCAGCACCCGCTCGAACAGGGGCACCGGCCAGGTTTCCAGCGCCTCCGGCATGAGGGTGTGGTTGGTGTAGGCGAACACCCGGCGGGTGATGTCCCAGGCGTGATCCCAGGCAAGCCCGTGCTCGTCCACCAGGATGCGCATCAGCTCGGGAATCGCGATCGCCGGATGGGTGTCATTGAGCTGGATGGCCACCTTGTCCGGCAGCGCATCGAATCCCTTGTGATGCTTGCCATAGCGAAACAGGATGTCCTGCAGCGAGGCGGAGACGAAGAAGTACTGCTGCTTGAGCCGCAGCTCGCGGCCCATCTCGGTGGTATCGTCCGGATACAGCACTTTGGACAGGTTCTCGGATTCGTTCTTGTCCTCCACCGCCTTGATGTAGTTGCCCTCGTTGAAATACCGGAGGTCGAAATCCCGCGTGGCCTTGGCCGCCCACAGACGCATGTTGTTCACCGTCTCCGTGCCATAGCCCGGAATGGGTGTGTCATAGGCCATGGCCATCACGTCGTCGGTATCCACCCAGTGGTGACGCAGACGGCCCTGGCCGTCGGCGTATTCCACCACCCGGCCGTGGAACTTCACCTGGTAGAGCACCTCGGGCCGGGGGAATTCCCACGGGTTGCCGTAGCGCAGCCAGTTGTCCGGATGCTCCACCTGACAGCCGTTCTCGATTTTCTGCGTGAACATGCCGTATTCGTAGCGGATGCCGTAGCCGTAGCCCGGGATGCCCAGTGTGGCCATGGAATCCAGAAAACAGGCGGCCAGCCGCCCCAGGCCGCCATTGCCCAGGGCCGCATCGTGCTCGATCTCCCGGATGGCTTCGAGGTCCAGGCCCAGGCTTTCCAACGCGGCCCGGAAGGCCGGCTCGCAACCCATGTTGAGCACGCTGTTCATGAGCGTGCGGCCCATGAGGAACTCCATGGACAGGTAATAGACGCGCTTGGTATCGGCGCGGTAATAGCTGCGCATGGTTTCCATCCAGCGTTCGATGAGGCGCTCCCGCACCGCCGCCGCGGCCGTGTAGAACCAGTCGCGGTGGGTCGCGGTGATCGGATCCTTGCCGATGCTGTAGACGAGATGGTTGGACAGGGAACGGCGCCAGCCCGCGGCGTCGAGCCCCGGGCGGTCCAGCTCCAGATCGGTCAGCGGATTGCCTGCCATGACTGCCTCCTGCCGTCAGCGACAGGATGCAGTAGCGTCCGGAATGGCCCGTACTTTAGGCCAGGGCGATGGCCAGGTAGGTCGCGTAGAGCGCGCCGTTCACCCCCAGGTGCCACAGGCGCAGCTGACCACGGGCGAGCATGAGGCGCAGCCAGAGGGCGGCGCCGAAGGTGATGATCACGCCGGCGAGCACGGCCCGTTCCGGCTCCCAGGGTGTGAGGGTGATGCCGATCGCAGGCAGGAGGGTGCCCTGGAACACCATGGCGCCGGTGATGTTGCCGAAGGCCAGCGTGTCCTTGTGGCGCCGGATCCAGAGGATGCTGTTCACCTTCTCCGGCAGCTCGGTGGCGATGGGGATGATCATCAGGGAAAGAAGCAGGGGCGACCAGCCCATGAGGCGGGAGACATCCTCCACGCCATGGATGAAGCCCTTGGCGCCGCCGATGAGCAGGCCAAGCCCCAGGGCCAGCTGCAGCAGGATGACCGGCAGGTTTTCCGGCAACCCCAGCCGGGCCAGAAACATCTTCTCGTGGGCCTCGGTGCCATGCCCGTCCTCCACCAGCCTGGCGGAGGCGCGGAAGGTGAGCATGAGATAGACGAAATAAATCATCACCATCACCGACGCCAGCCCCACGCGCACCACGGGCAGCTCATGGGGCACGAACAGGGCCACCGCCGCCAGCCCGAAGGCCATGAGGAAGAATTCCAGGTCGCGGGCAAGACCGGTGCGCTCCGGCGTCAGCCGGCCCGTTAGCCCGCGCCGCCCGAGCACGGCTGCCCCCATCAGGAAGAGGGAAAGGGTGGAGAGCATGAGGGGCGCGCCGAGAATGGCGCCCACGCCGATTTCCTCGTTGATGCGCTGGTCCGCCGTGCCGCCAAAGATGGCCAGCAGGGGCACCAGGGTCTCCGGCAGGGCGGTGCCCACCGCGGCGAACACCGACCCCGTGGCGCCCTCGGAGATGCGCAGCCGCTCGCCCAGATGCTCCAACGCATTGGTGAACAGTTCCGCCGCCACCAGGATCACGACCAGGGCGACCAGCAATTGCAGAAGGACCATTGGGTTTCCGGGAGGCGTGAGGGAAAGCGTCGCATTATACTGCGGGCCATGCTGCCCGCTCTCACCGAATTCGACTATCACCAGCGTCTGGCGACCACGCCCGGCCTGGCGCTGGTGCTGTTCGCCAGCCCGGACTGCGGGGCCTGCCGGGTGGCGGAGCGGCTCCTGGCCGAAGCCCTGGCGGGACGCATCACCTGCTACAAGGTGGACGTGCAGCAGGCCACGGCCCTGGCCCGCGCCTTCGACCTGTTCCACCTGCCGGCCCTGTTCCTGTACCGGGACGGCCGTTTCCACGCCGTGTTGGACACCGAGCTCACCCCGGCTGGCCTGCGTGCCGCTCTCGATGCGGCCCTGGCCGCACCCCCCAGGAGGAACCGTGAGCGCCCTGCGCCTTAACCCCGAGGGCTGGATCGAAGGCGTGCGGCGCGTGCCCTCGCCCAATTTCGACGCCCGCCCCGCGGGCGAGGCGGTCAGTCTGGTGGTCATCCACAACATCAGCCTGCCGCCCGGGGAATATGGCGGGCCCGGCATCCTGGACCTGTTCACCAACCGCCTCGACCCGGGCGCCCACCCCTATTACGAAACCCTGCGCGGTCTGCGGGTATCCGCGCATTTCCTCATCCGCCGGGACGGGGAACTCATTCAGTTCGTCTCCACCCATGACCGGGCCTGGCATGCCGGCGTATCCTGTTTCCGGGGCCGGGAGCGGTGCAACGACTTCTCCATCGGCATCGAGCTGGAGGGCACCGACTTCGAACCCTTCACCGAGGCCCAGTACGCCACCCTCGGCCGGCTGCTGCCGGCCCTGGCCGCCGTCCATCCCCTCACCGACATCACGGGCCATTCCGACATCGCCCCCGGCCGCAAGACCGATCCCGGCCCCTGCTTCGACTGGAGCCGCCTGCCACCCCTTTTTCGCATCGCGAAATCGTAATTTGGGACTTGCAATCGGCAACGGGCGTGCTATTCCTTGAAAAAGCTGGTCCGACAGAAAGACCAGGCGGATTGAACCACAGGAGGCAACATGAACATCACCAGGCGCCAGTTCTTCAAAATCTGCGCCGCGGGGGTGGGCAGCGGCAGCATCGCCGCGCTCGGCTTCACGCCGGGTGCGGCCTTGGCCGAGGTCCGCGAATTCAAGCTCGCGCGCGCAACCGAAACCCGCAACACCTGCCCCTACTGCTCCGTGAGCTGCGGCCTGCTCATCTACACCCTGGGCGACAAGGCCAAGAATGCCCACGGCAAGATCATCCACATCGAGGGCGATCCCGATCACCCGGTGAACCGGGGCACGCTCTGTCCCAAGGGCGCGGGCCTGCTCGACTTCGTGCGCAGCGAACAGCGCCTGCTCTATCCCGAGTACCGCGCCGCCGGCAGCCGGGAGTGGAAGCGCATCTCCTGGGATGAGGCCTTCACCCGCATCGCCCGCCTGATGAAGGACGATCGGGACAAGAACTTCATCGAGAAGAACGCCGACGGGCAGATCGTCAACCGCTGGCTCACCACCGGTTTTCTGGCCTCCAGTGCCGCCAGCAACGAGACCGGCTGGCTGTCGGTGAAAGTCGCCCGCAGCCTCGGCATCGTCGCCCTCGATACCCAGGCACGCATCTGACACGCGCCAACGGTGGCAAGTCTTGCCCCGACGTTTGGGCGCGGTGCGATGACCAATCACTGGGTCGACATCAAGAATGCCGACCTGATCCTGATCATGGGTGGCAATGCCGCCGAGGCCCATCCCTGCGGCTTCAAGTGGGTGACGGAGGCCAAGGCCAAGCGCGGCGCCAAGCTGGTGGTGGTGGATCCCCGCTTCACCCGCTCGGCGGCGGTGGCGGATTTCTATGCCCCCATCCGGCCCGGTTCGGACATCGCCTTCCTGGGCGGCGTCATCAACTATCTGCTCACCCACGACAAGATCCACCACGAGTACGTGAAGCATTACACCAATGCGCCGTACCTGGTGCGCGAGGATTTCGACTTCAAGGACGGCCTGTTTTCGGGTTATGACCCGGAGAAACGCTCCTACAACCGCGACACCTGGGACTACGAACTGGGCAAGGACGGTTACGTGCAGGTGGACGAAACGCTGCAGCATCCCCGCTGCGTGTTCCAGCTCATGAAAAAGCACTACGAGCGCTACACGCCGGAGATGGTGAGCCGGGTCTGCGGCACCCCCAAGGAGGACTTCCTCAAGGTGTGCGAGCTGATCGCCAGCACCAGCACGCCGGACCGGGTGATGACCATCCTCTACGCCCTGGGCTGGACCCAGCACACCACGGGCTCCCAGACCATCCGCGCCATGGCCATGATCCAGCTCCTGCTGGGCAACATCGGGCGCGTGGGCGGCGGTGTCAATGCCCTGCGGGGCCACGCCAACGTGCAGGGCATCACCGACATGAACCTGGTCACCAACGTGATGCCGGGCTATCTGCGGCTGCCGGCCGACAAGGAACAGGCTTTCCAGGATTTCCTCGCCGCCCGGTCACCGAAGCCCCTGCGGCCGAACCAGATGAGCTACTGGCAGAATTTCCCCAAATTCTGGGTGTCCCTGGCGAAGGCTTTCTACGGCAATGCGGCGACCAAGGACAACGACTTCTGCTACCACTGGTTCCCGAAGCTGGACAAGCCCTATGACGTGCTGCACATGTTCGAGCGCATGCACAACGGGCAAATGAACGGCATGATCGTCCAGGGCTTCAACCCGCTGGCAGCCGTGTCCTGCGTGCAGAAGGTGCAGGAGAGCCTTGCCAAGCTCAAGTATCTGGTGGTGATCGATCCCCTCGCCACGGAGACCTCCGAGTTCTGGCGGGACTACGGCGAATATCACGAAGCCGATCCTGCCAAGATCCAGACCGAGGTATTCCGTCTGCCCTCCACCTGCTTCGCCGAGGAGACGGGTTCCTTCACCAACTCCGGGCGCTGGCTGCAGTGGCACTGGAAGGCGGCGGATCCCCCGGGCGAGGCCAAGAGCGACACCGCCATCATCGCCGGCATCTTCACCAAGCTGCGGGAGCTCTACCGCAAGGAGGGCGGGACCTTCGCCGACCCGGTGCTCAATCTCACCTGGGCCTATGCCAAGCCGGACGACCCTGCACCCGAGGAGCTCGCCCGGGAGTTCTCGGGCAAGGCGCTGGCCGACGTGACGGATCCCAAGGATCCCACCAAGGTGCTGGCCAAGGCCGGGGAGCAGCTCGCCGGCTTTGCCCAGCTGCGCGACGACGGTTCCACGGCCTGCGGCAACTGGCTCTATTGCGGCGCCTGGTCCCAGGCCGGCAACCTGATGGCGCGCCGGGACAACAGCGATCCATCGGGTCTTGGGTTCTGCCTCAACTGGGGCTTCGCCTGGCCAGCCAACCGGCGCGTGCTCTACAACCGCGCCAATGCCGACCCCGCGGGCAAGCCCTGGGATGCCAAACGCAAGACCATTGCCTGGGATGGCGCGAAATGGAGCGGCTTCGACGTGCCGGACATGCGGCCGGATGCAGCGCCTGAGGAGAACGTCGGCCCCTTCATCATGAACCCGGAAGGCGTGGGCCGGCTGTTCGCCCTCAAGGGCATGGCGGAGGGCCCCTTCCCCGAGCATTACGAGCCGTTCGAGACGCCTCTGGCGGCCAACCCCTTCCATCCCAACAACCCGGCGGCCCTGAGCAACCCGGCGGCGCGGATCTTCAAGTACGACAGGGAGCGGCTGGGCAAGGCGGACAAGTTCCCCTATGTCTGCACCACCTACCGCCTCACGGAGCACCAGCACTACTGGACCAAGAGCGTGCGCCTGAACAGCATCGTCCAGCCTTCCCAGTTCGTGGAGCTGGACGAGGAGCTGGCCAAGGAGAAGGGCATCCGCCACGGGGACACGGTGAAGGTGATCTCCAACCGCGGCTATGTGCGCGCGGTGGCGGTGGTCACCAAACGCCTGAAGCCGCTCATGGTGGACGGCCGCAAGGTGCACACCATCGGCGTGCCCATCCACTGGGGTTTCGTGGGCGTGGCGCAGAAAGGCTTCCTCGCCAACCGGCTCACACCCTTCGTGGGTGATGCCAACGCCCAGACGCCCGAGTTCAAGGCGTTTCTGGTGAACATCGAGAAGGCATGAGGAGGCGGCCATGGCACTGCAATCCCTGGACATCAAAGCACGTTCCGCCACCACCACGCCGTCGCCTTCGGTGCGCGGCGCCACCACCGAGGTGGCCAAGCTCATCGACATCTCCAAGTGCATCGGCTGCAAGGCCTGCCAGGTGGCCTGCATGGAGTGGAACGATCTGCGCGACGAGATCGGCCACAACGTGGGTGTCTATGACAACCCCGTGGATCTCACCGCCCAGTCCTGGACGGTGATGCGCTTCTCCGAGGTGGAGGTCACGCCGGGGCGGCTGGAATGGCTGATCCGCAAGGACGGCTGCATGCACTGTGCCGACCCGGGCTGCCTCAGGGCCTGCCCCTCGCCCGGCGCCATCGTGCAGTACGCCAACGGCATCGTGGATTTCCACGAGGAAAACTGCATCGGCTGCGGCTACTGCATCACGGGCTGTCCCTTCAACATCCCGCGCCTGTCGAAGAAGGACGGCAAGGCCTACAAGTGCACCCTGTGCTCGGACCGGGTGGCGGTGGGTCTGGAGCCCGCCTGCGTGAAGACCTGTCCCACCGGCGCCATCGTGTTCGGCGCCAAGGAGGACATGATCCACCACGCCGAGGAACGCATCGCCGACCTCAAGTCGCGTGGCTTCCAGAATGCCGGCCTGTACGACCCGCCGGGCGTGGGCGGCACCCACGTCATGTACGTGCTGCAGCATGCCGACCGGCCGGAGCTCTACCACGGCCTGCCCAAGGACCCGGGCATCAGTCCGCTGGTCTCCCTGTGGAAGGGCATCACCAAGCCCCTGGCCAGCCTGGGGCTCGGGCTGGCCGTGCTGGCGGGCTTCTTCCACTACGTGACCGCGGGCCCCAATGAGGTCGAAGAGGACAAGGAGCACACATCATGAGCGCACCCCTCGTTCCCCGTTATTCCCCCCGTGACCGTGCCAATCACTGGGTGATCGCCATCAGCTTCATCCTGCTGGCGGTCTCCGGGCTGGCACTGTTCCACCCGGCGTTCTTTTTCCTGAGCAACCTGCTGGGCGGCGGTACCTGGACCCGCATCCTCCATCCCTTCATCGGGGTGGTGCTGATGCTGTCCTTCGCCGCCTTCGCCCTGCGCCTGGCGCCGGACAACCGCATCACCGCCGCCGACCGGGAATGGAAAAAGCATCTGCCCAAGATCCTGCGCAACGAGCCGGTGACCCTGCCCAAGATCGGCAAATACAACATCGGCCAGAAGTACCTGTTCTGGTCGCTGGTGGTGCTGATCCCCCTGCTGTTCATCACCGGCATCGTCATCTGGCAGCCCTGGTTCGCGCCCTATTTCTCGGTCGGGCTGATCCGGCTGGCGGTGCTTTTGCATGCGGCGGCGGCGTTCCTGGCCATCCTGGCCATCATCATTCACATCTACTCGGCCATCTGGACCAAGGGTTCCATCCGGGCCATGACCCGGGGCACGGTGACCGCCGCCTGGGCGAAACACCATCACCCCGCCTGGTATGAAGAGGTGAGCCGCAGCCGATGACGGGGATCCTGCAACCGGGACACATCGAGCCGCCGGCGGGCGACCTGCCGCGCCTGCGGCTCGCTTCCGCCAGCCTGTTCGCCGATCGTGCGGCACGTTTCCGGCAGCTCGCCGCCGGTCACAGCCTGGAACCCTTCCTGCATTTCCTGGGCGCCTTGGCTGCCGCGCAACACGCGGCCCGCGCAGACATGCCG
>JBBFMG010000103.1:0-8287 GCA_037478575.1 Burkholderiales bacterium
GTTTCATCAACGACATCCTGTTGTCGGCCCCCTCCATCGTGATGGGACTGTTCATCTACGAGGTGTACGTGATACGCGTCGGGCATTTCTCCGGCTGGGCGGGGGCGTTCGCCCTTTCCCTCATCGTCATTCCGGTAGTGGTGCGCACCACGGAAAACATGCTCAAGCTCGTGCCCAACAGCCTGCGCGAGGCGGCGGCGGCCCTGGGGGCGCCCCAGTGGAAAATCATCGTGCTGGTCACCCTGCGTGCCTCGCGTGCAGGCATCCTCACCGGGCTGCTGCTCGCGGTGGCGCGCATTGCCGGCGAGACCGCGCCGCTGCTGTTCACCGCCCTCAACAACCAGTTCTGGAGCACCAATCTGAACGCGCCCATGGCCAATCTGCCGGTGGTCATCTTCCAGTTCGCCATGAGCCCCTACGAGGACTGGAACAAACTCGCCTGGGCCGGCGCGCTGCTGATCACCTTTGGTGTGCTGATCCTCAACATCATCGCCCGCGTCGCCTTCCGGCAGCGTGGCGGGCGCGGCTAGGGTGAAAACGATGCAAAGCAAACTGACCTCCCTGCCTCCCCTGGAGGAAACGCGGCCGCCGCGGGTGCAGCCGCCGGCCAAGCTCACGGTGCGCAATCTCAACTTCTATTACGGCAAATTCCACGCCCTGAAAAACATCAACCTGGAGATCCCGCAAAATCGCGTCACCGCCTTCATCGGGCCGTCCGGCTGCGGCAAGTCCACCCTGCTGCGCACGTTCAACCGCATGTATGCGCTCTACCCCAACCAGCGCGCCGAGGGCGAGATCATCCTGGACGGCGAGAACATCCTGGATCCGCATCAGGACCTGAACCGGTTGCGGGCCAAGGTGGGCATGGTGTTCCAGAAACCGACACCGTTCCCCATGTCCATCTACGACAACATCGCCTTCGGCGTGCGCCTCTACGAACGGCTGTCCACCCACGAGATGAACGAGCGGGTGGAATGGGCCCTGAGGAAAGCGGCGCTGTGGAACGAGGTCAAGGACAAGCTCAAGCAGTCCGGCAACAGTCTCTCCGGCGGGCAGCAGCAGCGCCTGTGCATCGCCCGGGCCATCGCCGTGAAGCCGGAAGTGGTGCTGCTGGACGAGCCGGCCTCCGCGCTCGATCCCATCTCCACTGCCCACATCGAGGAGCTCATCCATGAGCTCAAGGTGGACTACACCATCGTCATCGTCACCCACAACATGCAGCAGGCCGCCCGCGTGTCGGACTACACGGCCTACATGTACATGGGCGAGCTCATCGAGTTTGGCGACACCGACACGGTCTTCACCACCCCCCGGCAAAAGGCTACCGAGGACTACATCACCGGCAAATTCGGCTGATGGGCACGGGCGCCCCATGGCCCCCTCCCTGCGCGTCGTCCTGTTCGGCGCCTGTGACCGCCACAATCTGGGAGACCTGCTGTTTCCCCACGTCGTCGCGGCCCTGCTGCCAGCCCCGCCCCTGGCCGTGGCGGGACTCGTGGCGCGCGACCTGCGCCCCTTTGGGGGACATCTCGTGCGTCCCCTGTCGGAGCTGGCGGCAGAGCAGGGGGAGCCCCATGTGCTGGTACATGTCGGCGGTGAAATCCTCACCTGTTCGGTGGTGGACGCGGCCCTGATGCTCGCCACTTCCCACGAGCCGGCCACGGCCCTGCAGGCGCGGCTGGCTGCTGCCGGGGCGGCACCCTACGTGGCCGACCGCCGACGCGCCGGGCGGCAGGCACGCATCGTGCACTGTGCGGTGGGCGGCTGTGAGCTGGACGATGCCCCGGCCGAGTTACGACGCACCGTGCTGGCCGCCCTCGCCGAGGCTGACTGGGTGGGCGTGCGGGACCGTTTGACCGAAGCCACGTTGCGCCACCACGGGCTTAACTGTGTGCTGATGCCGGATGGGGCGGTGCTCACGCGCGCCCTGTTTGGCCCGCGCATCGCGCAACATGCCGCCCAGGGGGAAGTGGCCGGGCTCAGGCAGCGTTTTCCCGAGGGTTGGCTCGCGGTGCAGTTCAGCCTGGATTTCGCCGATGGGGCGAGTCTCGCTGGGCTCGCCGCGGCCTGTGACCACCTGGCGGCCCGCACCGGGCTGCCCCTGGTGCTGTTCCGCGCAGGGGCCGCCCCCCTGCACGACGATCTGGCCCTGTATCGAGCCGTGCTGGCGCGTCTGGCCCCCGGCACCCGTGCCTGGCTGTTTGAGTCCCTCGACATCTGGGACATCTGCGCCGTGATCGCGCAAAGCCACGGCTATCTGGGCAGCAGTCTGCACGGGCGTATTGTCGCCCTGCTTTACGGCCTGCCGCGGGTGAGTCTGGGACTCGATCATCGCCGTCCGCGCAAGCTGCATGCCTTCGTGTCCACCTGGGAAGTGGCGGATGTGCCCGGCGTGCTGCCCCCGGCGCAGGCCGCCGAGGCACTGCTGGCCCAGTTGGGCGCGCCGGCGGCGCCAAGCCTTGCCCACGCGGATGCCCTCGCCGCCCGCTGCCGCGGCACCATGGCCGCCTGGATCAGCCGCCTGCTGACGCCCGTCTGACGCCGCGCGCCTTGACGAACCGCTCGAAGGCTGCGGCGTCTAGGGGCGGGGCGGCGAGATACCCCTGATAGCTGTCGCAGCCGGCGCCCCGCAACCATGCGAGCTGGGCCTCGGATTCCACACCTTCCGCCAGTACCCTGAGCCCCAGGCTGTGTCCCAGGGTGATCACCGACCGCACGATGGCCGCATCGTCCTCATCCTCTGGCAGATGGTGGATGAAAGACTGGTCGATCTTGAGCTTGTCCAGGGGAAAGCGCTTCAGGTAGCTGAGCGAGGAAAACCCGGTCCCGAAATCGTCCACCGCGAGCCCCACCCCAAGCCCCTTGAGTTCGTGCAGCACCGCGGTGGTGCGCGCCACGTCCTGCATGGCAGTCGTCTCGGTGATCTCGATTTCCAGGTTGGCGCTGGCAAGGCCGGTGTCCCGGAGCACCTCGGCTATTAGCTGCGGCAGGGTTTCCAGGGCAAACTGGCGCGCCGAGACATTAACCGCCACCACCAGGCAGTCGAGCCCCTGATCGCACCAGTGGCGCACCTGGGCGCAGGCGGTGCGCAGCAGCCAGGTGCCCAGGCGGTTGATCAGGCCCGACTCCTCCGCCAGGTGCAGGAACTCCGCGGGCGCCAGCAGCCCGCGCCGGGGGTGCTGCCAGCGCAGCAGCGCCTCCATGCCGATGACGCGGCCGCTGGCCACCTCCAGCTGGGGATGGTAGAAGACCCGGAGCTCCCCTAGCTCCTCCGCATGGCGCAGTTCGTTCTCCAGTTGCAGCCATTCCCCGGCACGTTCGTTCATGTCCCGCGTGTAGCATTCCAGGCGGTCGCCCCCCTGCTTGCGTGCCCGTTCCAGCGCGGCATCGGCATTGCGCACCAGGGCAGCCCCATCCTGGCCGTCCAGGGGAAACACGCTGATGCCGATGCTGGCGGCGAGATTGACCTCGCGCCCGGCCACGTAGAAGGGTGTGCGCATGGCCTCCAGCAGCTTCTCCGCGAGCAGGACCGGTGTCTCTTCCTTGGCAAAGGCGGGCACCAGCACGCAAAACAGCGGGCCGCCGAAATGGTAGAGGGCCGCCCCCTGCGCATGCTCCCGCTGGGCCGCCAGGGCCTCGCCCAGCCGGACCCCCACGGCCCGCAGCAACACATCCCCGGCACCATGGCCCAGACTGTCCACCACGAACTTGAAGCGGTCCACGCCCAGAAGCAGCAGCGCAACCCGCGCTGCAGGCCGGTCCGGCGGATAGAGCACGGCCTGCACGGTCTCCTGGAACATGCGCCGGTTGGGCAGGTCGGTGACGGGATCGTGATAGGCCTGGCGAATGGTGCGTTCCTCCGCCAGCCTCCGTTCCGTGACATCGGCGACGTAAACGTGGAACACCTGGAGGTCCGCCAGCCAGTACAGATGGCACTCGAGGTGAATGCCGGGCCGCACTTCGTACGCCCAGAATTCGGCCTGGTCCTGGCTACCGCGCAGGCTCTCCAGACGTCCCAGTAAATCCGGCGGCAGCAGGGCCCGCGCATCCTCCCCATTGGCGCCGATGCGCGCGAGCAGTTGCCGCGTGGCGGGATTGGCGTAGAGCACCTGGCCGGTGGGTGACAGCCGGATCACCGGGTCGGGATTGCGTTCCGGAAACTCGGCGAGCAGCTGGCGCTCGCGTTGCTCGCGCAGGTAGCTGTCGATGTAATGGCCGACGAACAGGGAGACGATGAAGATGGCCGTCGCAAGCAGCCCCACCATGAGCTGCATGCGCCGCGCCGCGGCTTCCACTTGGCGCACCGCCTGGTCCATGCGCTGTTCCGCGGCCGCGACCAGCTCGTGCAGGGTCGCATCGATTTGGGCCACCCGGGCGCTGGCCCGGGCCAGGGCGGCACGGGCCGCCGCCTGGTCGGTGGGCGAGCGGGCGAGCGCCAGATCCAGGTCGCGCGCCGCCTGCCGCAGCTCGCCGTAAGCCCGCACCACCGTGTCCATTTGCCGGCCGGCGTGAGGGCGCAAGCCCTCCAGGCGCTGGTTGCACCGCCGGTCCAGTTCCACGACACGGGAAGCGAGCAGGCTGCGGTCGGCGGCCGCGAAAGCTAAATAGAGCAGGACCTCCTGTTCGCGCAGGTCACGCTGCAGCCCGCTCAGGGCGCGCAGCGCCGGCGCTTCCCGCTCCACCACCGCAAGGGCGGCGGCCCGCACCTGCTCGCCACTGCGAATCGCCCAGACCGCCAGGAACAGGCCCAACAGCAGCACCACCAGATAGGCGGCGAACAGGCGCGTGCGAAAACTCGGGGAGAAGGCCATGGTTGCCTCTCGGGCCGCGCTGCGGCCAGGCAGGGGGAATACGACAGGACGAAGCGCCGAAGGTCAGGCGGCGCCGGCCGCCTGCTTCACCACCTCGGCGATGTAGCGGGCCCAGCGCTCCACCTGTTCCGGGTCCCGTCCTTCCACCATCACGCGCACCAGCGGCTCGGTACCGGAATTGCGCAGCAGCACGCGTCCCTGCCCCTGCAGTTCGGCTTCCGCCTCCACCACTGCTGCCTGAATGGGAATGCTCTCCCGGAAATCGAAGCCCTTGGCGATCTTCACGTTGATCAGGCGCTGGGGATACAGGGTGACGTCCCGGGTGGCCTCGCGCAGGGTCTGCTTGTGGGCGCGCAGCGCATGCAGCACCTGCAGCGCGGAGATGATGCCATCGCCCGTGGTGTGCCGGTCGCGGCAGATGATGTGGCCGGAAGACTCGCCACCCAACTGCCAGCCCTTTTCTTCCAGCATCTCCAGCACATAGCGGTCCCCCACTGCGGCCCGCGCGAAGGGAATCTTGTGTTTCCTGAGCGCGTGTTCCAGCCCCAGGTTGGTCATCAACGTGCCCACCACGCCCCCCTTGAGCGTGCCCTGGCGGGCACGCTGGCGGGCGATGACGTAGAGCAGGAGATCACCATCGTAGAGAGTGCCGTCGCCATCCGCCATGATCACGCGGTCACCGTCCCCGTCGAAGGCGATGCCCAGGTCCGCAGCCTGCTCCTGCACGGTGCGCTGCAAAAGCTCGGGATGGGTGGAACCACAGCCGGCATTGATGTTGAGACCGTCGGGTTTGACACCGATGGCAATCACCTCCGCCCCCAGCTCGTGGAACACATGGGGCGCGATATGGTAGGTGGCACCATGGGCGCAATCCACCACCAGCTTCAGCCCACGCAGGTCCATCTCGTTGGGGAAGGTGCTCTTGCAGAACTCGATGTACCGGCCGTCGGAATCGTCCACCCGGCGCGCCTTGCCCAGCCGGTCGGCCGGCATGCACTGCAGGGGTTCGGCCAGAGCTTTTTCGATGGCCTGCTCGGTGCGGTCCGGCAGTTTGAGCCCCCCCGGGCCGAAGAACTTGATGCCGTTGTCGGGATAGGGATTGTGGGAGGCGGAAATGACGATCCCCGCCTGGCAACGCAGGGCCCGGGTGAGATAGGCCACCCCCGGCGTCGGCATGGGGCCCAGCAGCAGCACATCCACGCCTGCCGCGGAAAGACCGGCTTCCAGCGCCGATTCCAGCATGTAGCCGGAAATGCGTGTGTCCTTGCCGATGATCACCGACGGGCGCTCGGTTTTCATGCGCCGGTCGGCCTCGGCGAGAATGCGTCCGGCGGCATAGCCCAGACGCATGACGAAATCCGGCGTGATGGGTTCCTGGCCCACCGTGCCGCGCACACCATCGGTGCCGAAATATCTTCTGGTCATGCTCCCCATCCTTCCACCGCAGCGGCCACCGCGAGGGCTTCGCGCGTCGGGCGCACGTCGTGCACGCGCAGGATGCGCGCGCCCTTGAGGGCGGCCAGCAGCGCCGCCGCCACACTGGCGTGGACGCGCGCCTCCACCGGCGCGCCCGTAATGCTGCCCAGCATGGATTTGCGCGACAGACCGGCCAGCACGGTCACACCCAGGCTGGCCAGGTCCCCGAGATGCCGCAGAAGCTCCAGATTATGCTGAAGATTCTTGCCGAAGCCAAACCCGGGGTCGATGACGATGCGGTCAGGGGCAATGCCCGCGGCCCGGGCCGCAGCGATGCGCGCCGCGAGAAAGGCACGCACCTCGCCAACCACGTCGTCATAACTGGGATTGATCTGCATGGTGCGCGGCTCGCCCTGCTTGTGCATCAGGCACACCGCCGCATTGCTCGCCGCCACCGCCTCCAGCGCCCCCGGCGCAAGCAGGGCGTTGACGTCGTTGATCATGTCCGCCCCGGCCGCCAGCGCCGCGCGCATCACCGCGGGCTTCTGGGTATCCACGGACAGGGGCACGCCTGCATGCGCCAGCCCCTCCAGCACCGGCAGCACCCGGTCCAGTTCCTCGGCTTCGGAAACCGGCGCCGCCCCCGGACGGGTGGATTCGCCGCCGATGTCCAGCAGGTCCGCACCCTCCGCCACCAGGGCGAGCCCGTGCTCCACCGCGCGCACACCGTCGAAAAAACGCCCGCCGTCGGAGAAGGAGTCGGGCGTGACGTTGACGATGCCCATGATCAACGGGCGATCGAGGGACAGGACAAAGCGACCGCAGCGCAACATGGGGGGCGGGTCAGGGGTTGCCGGTCACAGGCTGCAGGGGGGCCGGTTTCCCGTTCCCCCTTGCAATCCGCGACCTTGAGCCCGCAGCAGCTTCAGGCTTCTTCTGCCGGTTTGGTGGTGGGCGCCGCGGCGCTGGGCGGCGCCTTGTCGGCTGGCGTGGACACCGGCGTCACCGGCTTGGGCGGACGCGGCGCGCGGCCTTCCATGATGTCGTTGACCTGGTCCGCGTCGATGGTCTCCCATTCCAGCAGGGCCTGGGCCATCATTTCCACCTTGTCCCGGTTTTCCTCGATCAGCCGGCGCGCCAGCGCATACTGCTGGTCGATGATGCGGCGGATCTCCGCATCCACCTTCTGCATGGTGGCCTCCGAGACATTCTTGTGGGTGGTGATGGACCGGCCCAGGAACACCTCGCCCTCGTTTTCGCCATAGACCATGGTGCCCAGGTTCTCGGACATGCCCCACTCGGTCACCATGCGCCGCGCGAGCTCCGTGGCACGCTGGAAGTCGTTCGACGCCCCGGTGGTCATCTGATTCATGAACACCTCTTCCGCGATGCGCCCGCCGAACAGCACGGCGATGTTCTGCAGGATGGTCTCCCGGTCCATGCTGTAGCGGTCTTCGGTGGGCAGCTGCATGGTCACGCCCAGGGCCCGGCCGCGGGGGATGATGGTGACCTTGTGCACCGGATCGGTCTTGGGCAGGAGCTTGGCCACCACGGCATGACCCGCCTCGTGATAGGCGGTGTTGCGCCGCTCGTGTTCCGGCATGACGATGGACTTGCGCTCCGTGCCCATGATGATCTTGTCCTTGGCCCGCTCGAAGTCCTCCATGTCCACCAGGCGCTTGTTGGCACGGGCGGCGAACAGGGCCGCCTCGTTGACCAGATTGGCCAGGTCCGCGCCCGAGAAGCCGGGCGTGCCCCGCGCCAGCACATCGGCACGCACGTCGGGCGCGATGGGCACCTTGCGCATGTGCACCAGAAGGATTTGCTCACGGCCACGGATGTCCGGCAGCGGCACCACCACCTGGCGGTCGAACCGGCCGGGGCGCAGCAGCGCCGGGTCCAGCACGTCCGGCCGGTTGGTGGTCAGGATGAAAAGGAGGTCGGCGTCGTTCGCCAGCCCGTCCATCTGGTTGAGCAGCTCGAAGAGCACCGCGTTCGCGCCGACCACCTGGTCCTCGCGGCGGGTGCCGATCAGATCGACGTCCTCCAGGATCAGCGTG
>JBBFMG010000104.1:0-8281 GCA_037478575.1 Burkholderiales bacterium
GAAATCGATGCGGCCGCGTTCCAGGTGATCCATGAGACGGCCCGGGGTGGCGATGACGATGTCCACCGGCTGGGACAAGGCCTTGAGCTGAAGTCCATAGGGACTGCCGCCCACCAGCGCCGCGCTGCGCAGGCTGCGCAGATGCCGGCCGTAGGCGCGCGCGGCCTTTTCCACCTGCAGGGCGAGCTCCCGCGTGGGGGTGAGCACCAGCAGGCGGGGGCCGCGCCCCGCACCGGCGGCGGGCCGGGCCAGCCGCTGCAGGGCGGGCAGCAGGAAGGCGGCGGTCTTGCCGCTGCCGGTGTGGGAGGAGACGAGCAGATCGCGGCCGGCCAGCGCGGCGGGAATGGCCTGCGCCTGCACGGCGGTGGGCTGCTGGTAGCCGGAGGCGGCCAAAGCGTTCAGGAGGGCCTCATCGAGGCCGAGTTCGGCAAAAGTCATGGTTACCTTCAGGAATGCGGCGCGTGCCGATGGCGGCGCGCCAGATGAGGGCTGACCGGAAAACCGGGGTGCCCGGAAACAATCGTGCAGCCCGGTTTGATTCGGAATCAGGAACGGGAACGGCCGATTGGCGTTTTGCACCGGCGCCAACCGTTTCAGCGTGCACCGCGCAGGCGGTGACAGGGAGGTCGGGGACGATGGCGTGCCGCACACGGACGGGCCGGCCGCGGCACCAGGCTGCGCATCCTACGCATCCGGGGCGGGCGTGTCCAGCGATATTTTGCGGGCGGGCTTGCTGCGGGCGCGCCGGCATTGCTAGACTGGGCCCATTGCCTCACGACCCGGCTGCCATGTCCCGCACGCCTGTCCTGCTTCTCGTGTTGGTGCTGGTCCTCGCCCTGCCACTGCGGGCGGTGGGGGCCGTGACCATGCTGGGCTGCGCAGGCCACGGTGGGATGGCGCCTGTCACGGTGGGGCATGATCCGGCGGCCCACGCCCCGCACCACGGGCACGACGGTGCCGCCCACGCCCATTCGTCCCTGTTCCACCAGGGCGCCCACGGCGGCGTCCCGGCTGGAGCAGGCTGCCAGGTCTGCGGCGACTGCTGTCTCTACGTCAATGCCATGCCCGTGACACCGCCGCTGACGGGAATGCCGGGGCAGGCCCTCCTGCCCGTTTTCGTCCTCCAGCCCTACACGGGCTTTCACCCCGAAGGTCCGGAGCGTCCTCCACGGCACGCCGTTGCCCTCTGACCCGGGTGACCGGCACTTGCTGCCGGTCGGGGAGCGGGCCTGCGCCCGCGTTTCAGGTAACGGAGTGCTTCATGAAGACGCTCAAACGCATCCCGGTGGCTGCCTGTCTGGCGGCTGCCCTGCCGGCGCTCGCCGGTGTTCCCGATCCTGCCGATCCGGCCCTGCCGGTACCGGAAAGGCCGTACGTGTCCGCCTTCGCCGACTACCGGCCGCTGGCCGAGCCCGAGCTCCTCGACTGGCGCGCCGCCAATGCGGGCGTGACCAGCGCCGGCGCCCCGGCTGCGGCCGGCACCGATGCCGCGCCCCGGGAGGAGGCGATGGATCATCATCACCCGCACCACCACCACTGAGGAGCGCAGGCATGGCAAGGACAAGATTCCTGGGCGCGCTGCCGCTGGCCGCGCTGCTGGGGGGACTCGCCGGTTGCGCGAGTCTCAGTCCCGATCACGGCTTCGATGCCGTGCGGGCCCATACCGCGGCCGAACTGGGCAAGACGGTAAGCTGGGCCCGCAGCGATGGCGAGCGGGAGACTCTGCGGCAGGACGTGCAGCGCCTGCTCGCCCAGCCCCTGACTGTGGACGATGCGGTGCAGGTGGCGTTGCTCAACAATCCGGGGCTGCAGGCCACCTACGCCGAGCTGGGCATCGCCGAGGCCGCGCTGGTGCAGGCGGGCCGTCTGCGCAATCCCGGTTTCACCTTCGCGCGCCTCGCGCGCGACGGCGAAAACGGCGAGATCGTGGACATCGAGCGCAAGTTTCTGTTCGACGTGCTGGGCCTGCTCACCCTTTCCACCCGCACCCAGATCGAGACACGCCGTTTCGAGCAGACGAAGTTGCGGGTGAGCCGCGAAGTGCTGCGGCTGGCCGCCGACACCCGCCGCGCCTGGTATGAGGCAGTGGCCGCGGAACAGGCCGTGCATTACCTGGAAAGCGTGAAGGAAGCGGCGGACGCCGGGGCGGAACTTGCCCGGCGCATGGCGGCGGTGGGCAATCTCAACCGGCTCGACGCCCTGCGCCAGCAGGTGTTCTACGCCGAGGCCGTGGCCGAGCTCGCCCGTGCCCGGGAACGGGCGCTGCGCAGCCGCGAGCGGCTCATCCGCCTTATGGGGCTGTTTGGCGAGCAGACCGCCTTCCGCCTGCCTGAGCGGCTGCCGGAGCTGCCGGCCGCGGTCCGGGAGGAAAGGGAGCTGGAGGCGGCCGCCATCCGGCGCCGGCTGGACATCGCCATGGCGCGCCGGGAGGTGGACGGGTTGGCGGCTTCTTTGGGCCTCACCCGCGCCACCCGTTTCGTCAACGTGCTGGAGGCAAGCTACCTGCGCAACAGCACCACCGGCGAGCCGCGCCAGACCGGCTACGAAATCGAACTGTCCATTCCCCTGTTCGATTTCGGCGAGGCCAAGGTGGCCCGGGCCGAGGCGGTGTACCTGCAGGCCGTGAACCGGCTCGCGGAGATCGCCGTCAACGCCCGCTCGGAAGTGCGCGAGGCCTACAACGCCTACCGCACCGCCTACGATCTCGCCCGCCATTACCGCGACGAGATCGTGCCCGCAGCCAAACGCATCTCGGAGGAACAGCTGCTGCGCTACAACGGCATGCTGATCGGCGTGTTCGAATTGCTGGCCGATGCGCGCAGCCAGATCGCCGCGGTGAGTGCCTCCATCACCGCCCTGCGGGATTTCTGGCTGGCCGAGACGGATCTGAACACGGCCCTCACCGTGGGCGGCGTGCGGGGCGTGGCCTTGGCCGCCCCGGCCGCTGCGGCCGAGGGTGGACATTGAGACGGTTTGCCCGGTGCCGCGGCCTGCCTGGGCCCGGGCACCGGCGGACGGTAAAAGGAATGGACAGATGACGACACGCAGAAACTTTCTGAAGGCCGCGGCCCTGCTGGGCGGCGGCGTGGTGGGCAAGGCGGCGCTGGCGGCCCTGCCCGAGGTGACGAGTCACAGTGATCCCGCCACCCAGCCACCGGCCCCGCCCGCGGCCGGGCGGCCCTATCGCCCCATCGTCACCCTCAATGGCTGGAGCCTGCCCTTCCGCATGAAGAATGGCTGGAAGGAATTCCACCTGGTGGCGGAACCGGTGGTGCGCGAGTTCGCTCCGGGGATGAAGGTCAACATGTGGGGCTACAACGGTTCCAGCCCCGGCCCCACCATCGAGTGCGTGGAAGGCGACAAGGTGCGCATTTTCGTCACCAATCGGCTGCCCGAGCACACCACCGTGCACTGGCACGGCATCCTCCTGCCCAACGGCATGGACGGCGTGGGCGGGCTCACCCAGCCCCAGATCCAGCCCGGCAAGACCTTCGTCTATGAATTCGAAATGAAGAAGTCGGGCACCTTCATGTACCATCCCCACGCGGACGAGATGGTGCAGATGGCCATGGGCATGTATGGCGGCCTGATCGTGCATCCGCGCAATCCCGCCCACCATCGCGTGGACCGGGATTTCCTGTTCATCATGACCGCCTACGACATCGACCCCGGCAGCTACACGCCCCGGGTCAACACCATGCTGGAATTCAACCTGTGGACCTGGAACAGCCGCGTGTTTCCCGGCATCGACCCGTTCGTGGTGCGCCTGGGCGACCGGGTGCGCATTCGCTTCGGCAATCTCACCATGACCAATCACCCGATCCATCTGCACGGCTACGATTTCGAGGTCACCGGAACCGATGGCGGCTGGGTGCCCAAGTCCGCCCGCTGGCCGGAAGTGACGGTGGACTGTGCCGTGGGGCAGATGCGGGCCATCGAGTTCGATGCCGTGCATCCGGGGGACTGGGCCATCCACTGCCACAAGTCCCACCACACCATGAATGCCATGGGCCACGCCGTGCCCACCCTCATCGGGGTGGACCAGAAGGGCATCACCGAGAAAATCCTCAAGCTCGTGCCGGACTACATGGCCATGGGGTCGGCGGGAATGGCGGAGATGGGCAGCATGGAAATGCCTCTGCCGGACAACACCCTGCCCATGATGACGGGACAGGGTCCCTTCGGTCCCATCGAGATGGGGGGCATGTTCAGTGTGGTGAAGGTGCACCCGGACGTGAAACCCGGCGACTACCGTGACCCCGGCTGGTACCGCCACCCGCCGGGCACACTGGCGCGGGAATGGACGGGGGCGACGCCCGAAGCTCCACGCATGGAGTCCCAGGCCGCCGGCACGGCCCCGCTCACCGTGGTCAAGCCCGGCGGTCATCGTCACCATTGAGAATAAGGAGTCATGCATGTCTGCCAAGCATTGCCTCGTACTCACCGCCGTTCTGGCCGTGCTGCTGCCCCTGCCTGCTCCGGTTGCCGCCCAGGAGCACGTCCACGTACACGAACACGCGGCACCCACGACCCAGTCGTTTCTCGCCGAAGGCGAGGTGCGCAGGGTGGACCGCGCCGGCAACCGCCTGACCCTGCGCCACGGCCCCCTGGAAAACCTGGGCATGGGCGCCATGACCATGGTGTTCCGGGTCGCCGATCCCCGCCTGCTGGACGGGTTGAAGGTGGGCGACCGGGTGCGCTTCCACGCCGAGCGCATCGACGGCGTGCTCACGGTGACGCGGCTGGAGCCGGCGCCCTGATGGACCCCGGCCGGGGGCGGCCTCAAGTTCCGGCCCCGCCCGCCGATAAAGGGCCGACGACCTGACTGCCGCCCGTCGCCGGCACCCACCGCTTCCATGCACGACGACAAATCGCTCCTTTCCCATGACCTGGCCCGCCGCCTGCGGCTGCTTTCCCGCATCGCGAGCGATACCACCAATGCCGTCATCATCACGGATGCCGAAGGCCGCACCGAATGGGTGAACGATGGCTTCTACCGGCTTTGCGGCTACCGGCTGGAGGACCTGCGGGGACGCAAGCCCGGGGAACTGCTGCAGGGGCCGGACACCGACCGGGACGAGGTGGCCCGCATCCATGCTGCGCTGGAGGCAGGGCGGGGATTCGTCTCCGAACTGGTCAACTACGACCGGGAGGGACGGACCTACTGGGTGGAGATCCGCTGTTCGCCCCTCTACGACGAGAACGGCCGGCTGGAAGGTTTCCTGGCCATCGAAACCGACGTCACCAAGCGCAGGGAGATGGAGCAGCGCCTGCGCGAGGCGGTGCGGGAAACCGCCAACTTCCGCTTCGCCCTCGACCAGCACGCCATCCTGAGCATCACCGACGCCAAGGGCGTGATCCTCGATGTCAACGCCAAGTTCGAGACCATCAGCGGCTATCGCCGTGACGAACTCATCGGCCAGACCCACCGGCTGCTGAAATCCGGCCGCCACCCGGACAGCTTCTACGCGGAAATGTGGCAGACCATCTCCGCCGGCCGGGTCTGGCAGGGTGTGCTCTGCAACCGCCGCAAGGATGGCAGCCTGTACTGGGTGGAATCCTCGATCGTGCCCATCCTGGACGAGGCGGGCAAGCCCCGTCAGTACATTTCCATCCGCACCGAGGTCACCAATCTGGTCGAGACCCAGGAACAACTGCGGGCCGAGCGGGATTTCGCCAATGCAGCGATCAATGCGATCCGGGGCACCTTCCAGGTGGTGGACCAGGCGGGCCGTCTTCTGCGGTTCAACCGGCAGCTTCTCGAGCTGACGGGATATTCCGCGGAGGAGCTGGCGGCCCTGCCCGCCTGGGAACTGGTGGCGCCCGAGCAGCGGGAAACGGTGCGAACCTTCATCCAGCAGGCCTTCCCCCAAGGTCATTGCGAGGTCCAGGCGGATCTCTATACCCGGGACGGCCGGCGGATTCCCTTTCTGTTCCAGTCCTCCCGCTTCGAGACGGAATCCGGGCCGGTGCTGATCGGCACCGGCACCGATGTGTCGCGCCTCGTGGAACTGCAGCGGGATCTGGAAAAACGCGAGGAGCGGCTGCGCCGCAGCCAGCGCTATGCCAACATCGGCACCTGGGACTGGAACATCGAGACCGGCGAACTGTACTGGTCGGAGCGCATTCCGGCGCTGTTCGGCTATCCCGAGGGAACGCTGGAGACTTCCTATGAGAAGTTTCTGGCCGCAGTGCATCCGGACGACCGCGAGCGGGTGGTGCAGGCGGTCAACGCCGCGCTGGAGCGGGACGTGCCCTACGAGATCGAACACCGCGTGGTGTGGCCCGACGGCAGCGTGCGCTGGCTGCTGGAACGCGGCGCGGTCACGCGGGCAGCCGACGGCACGCCGCTGCACATGCTGGGCGTGGTGCAGGACATTCATGCCCGCAAGATGGCGGAACTCGCGCTGGCCGAGAGCCGCGGCCGGCTGGAGGAGGCCCAGCGCATCGCCCGGCTGGGACACTGGGAAGCGGACCTGGTCACGGGCAGCCTGTTCTGGTCGGAACAGGTGTTCGAGATCTTCGGCTACGATCCCGCGACCTTCACGCCCAGCGTGGAGGCCTTCTATGCCGCGGTGCACCCGGACGATGTGGAGAAGGTGCGCGCCAGCGAGCGGCGGGCCGCCGAGACCGGGGTCCACGACGTGGTGCACCGCATCGTGCGTCCGGACGGCACGGTGCGCTGGGTGCGGGAACTCGCCCAACTTCAGCCGGACGCCTCCGGGCGCCCGGTGCGCCTGATCGGCACGGTGCAGGACGTGACCTCCCTCAAGGAAACCGAGCTTGCGCTGGTGGCGGCCAAGGAACAGGCGGAACAGGCCCGGGAAGCGGCGGAACGGGCCAATCGCGCCAAATCCGAATTCCTCTCCAGCATGAGCCACGAACTGCGCACGCCCATGAACGCCATTCTCGGTTTCGCCCAGCTCATGGACATGGACGCCACCCTGCCCGAGGAACACCGTCAGGCCGTGCAGGAAATCCTGCGGGCCGGCCGGCACCTGCTGGGGCTCATCAACGACGTGCTCGACCTCGCGAAGGTGGAGGCGGGGCGGGTGGACCTTTCCCTGGAGCCGGTGGCCTGCGACGAACTGTTCCGGGAATGCGAAGCCCTGGTGGCCGCCCAGGCGGCCGAGCGCGAGGTGACGCTGCGGGTGGATCCCGTTCCCCTGGTGGTCCAGGCCGACCGCCTGCGCCTGCGTCAGGTGGTGGCGAACCTGCTCACCAACGCCATCAAGTACAACCGGAAAGGCGGCCAGGCGCACCTGCAGGCAGCCCGGGAAGGACAGGGGGTGCGCATCAGTGTGCGCGACACGGGGCCGGGCATCCCGCCGGAAAAACAGCATGAGCTGTTTCAGGCCTTCAACCGCCTCGGGGCGGAACGCACCGACGTGGAGGGCACCGGGATTGGGCTGGTGATCGCGCGCCGCCTGACGGAAATGATGGGTGGGCGCATCGGCGTGGACAGCCAGCCCGGACAAGGCAGCACCTTCTGGGTCTGGCTGCCGGCGGCCATGCCGGCCCAGTTGCCGTCGGAAGGGCGGGAAACCGCCCAGGTGGCGGCTCCGGCGGCCGAAGCGCGGCGCCAGACGGTGCTTTACGTGGAGGACAATCCGGCCAACATGCGCCTCGTGGCCCAGCTGCTCGCCCGCCGGCCGGGTGTGGAATTTTTCGGTGCCGGCACGCCCCAGGCGGCCCTCAATCTCGCTGCGGCGCGCCTGCCCGATCTGGTGCTCCTGGACATCAACCTGCCGGAAATGGACGGCTATGCCCTGCTAGCCCGCCTGCGTGCCCTGCCTGGCATGGCCGCCGTGCCCGTGGTGGCGCTCACGGCCGGCGCCACACCGCGCGAGGTGGAACGGGGACAGGCGGCGGGTTTCGCCGAATATCTCACCAAGCCCCTCGACGTGCGCCATTTCTACGAAGTCGTGGATCGCCTGCTGGCCGCCCGCTAACGGGATAGGAACCACGCCGTAGCCAGGGCGCCCGCGAGCAGCAGCGGCACTGCCCAGGCACGCGCCGAGGCGATGGTCTCCTCCGGCCTGCCGTGCTTCATGCCGGTCACCATCGCCCGCACCAGGTTTTCGCGATGCAGGAGGCTGCCGACGATGACCCCGGCGATGTGCACGCCGACGACCATCAGCAGGGTGTTCGCGAGTCCCTCGTGCAGTTCCCCGAGCCAGTGGCCGCCCCAGTCGTTGTAGACCAGCCAGCCGGTGGTGCCGGTGGCGAGCCCCAGACCAAGGAGCAGCAGGATCGCCCAGGCGCCTGCCGGATTGTGACC
>JBBFMG010000105.1:0-8248 GCA_037478575.1 Burkholderiales bacterium
GCCAGACCTTCCTCGATGAGCGCCTGCAGACGTTCGGACAGCTGCTCCCGATCCCGGTCGTAAAGAGGCATGAGCGCCCGCGCCCCTTCGCCATACATGATGGTGCGGTGCAGCGCCCAGCCTTCCTCGAATACCGGCGGCAGGGCCACTTCCTCCACCACCGCATCCGCCGCCGCGAACCGGCTGGCCAGATCCAGCAAATGCTCCCGCTGGTAGCCTTCCGCCTGGTACCAGGCCGACGTGCGCACGAAAGCCAGACGCGGCGGTGTCGTGGCGGCTGCCACTGGCGCCAGCGCCTGGGGTGCTTCCACCCCACTGGGATCTTCCTCGTCCCGGCCGGCAAGCACCCGCGCCAGGCACGCGGCATCCGCCACCCTGCGCGCGAACACGCCCACGGTGTCCAGGGTGCGCGAGAAGGGCAGCATGCCGGAACGGGGAATGAGGCCGCTGGACGGCTTGAATCCCACCACGCCGCAGTAGGCCGCCGGGCGGATCACGGATCCGTTGGTCTGGGTGCCGAGCGCCACGGGCACGAAGCCCGCCGCCACCGCCGCCGCGGAACCGCTCGACGAGCCGCCGGGGGTATGCTCGGCATTCCAGGGATTGCGCGTGGGTCCGGGGGCATAGAAGGCGAGCTCCGCGGTCACGGTCTTGCCTGCAACATAACCACCTGCCGCTTCCAGGCGCCGCACCACCGTGGCCGAACGGCTGGGCACACGCCCGCGACAGGCCGGTGTGCCCCATTCGGTGGGGATTCCCGCGGTGTCGATGATGTCCTTCACCCCCACCGGGATGCCCTGCAGGACGCCGCCGCCGGGCTGTGCATCGCGGGCACGGGCCTGGGCGCGCCAATGGTCCGGGTCGAACCAGGCGAAGGTGTGCAGCAGGGGTTCCTGCGCCACCACCCGCGCCAGCAGGGTCTCGGCGTAGGCGGCGGCGCTGAGAAGTCCCTCACGCTGCGCCGTCACCACCTCGCTCAGGGCGAGGTAGCCAGGATCGGCAACGGCCGGCACCGCCCCCATGATGGGAGGATCCTCACTTGTACAGCTGCGCGGGCAGCCACAGGCCGATCTCCGGCCAAACGTAGAGCATTATCATGGCGACGATCACGAGCCCCATGAAGGGCATGGAGCCCAGGAAGATCTGGGTGAGCGTCACGTTGGGCGGAGCCACCCCCTTGAGATAGAAGGCGGAGGGCGCCATGGGCGGCGACAGGAAGGCCGTCTGCAGGTTGAGCGCCACCAGCAGTCCGAAGAACAACGGATCGATCTGGTAATGGGACAGCAGGGGCACGAAGATGGGCATGAAGATCACGATGATCTCGGTCCACTCCAGGGGCCAGCCCAGGAGGAAGATGATCACCTGGGTCAGGATCAGGAACTGGGTCGGCGTCATGTTGAGGGAAACCACCCAGTTTTCCACCACCTGGTGACCGCCCAGCAGGGAAAACGCCGCCGAGTAGATGCTCGCCCCCACGAACAGCCAGCACACCATGGCGGAGGTCTTGGCCGTGAGGAAAACCGATTCGGTGAGCATGGGAAGAAGCTTCAGCTGCCAGATGGCCAGCACGGCCCAGGCCAGGAAGGCGAGCATGGAAATGGTCCCCATCCGGTGGTTCAGCGGTCGGGTGATGACTTGGGCGTGGTAGAGGATGAACCACACCACGGACACCAGGAAAACCGCCCACAGCACGATCCAGCTCGGCCACCAGCGCCGCCGCTCCTCACGGGGTCGTTCCAGCGCCATGTAGAAAGCCGCCAGCACGAAGCCGCCCAGCGCCCCCACTGCCGCCGCCTCGGTGGGCGTGGTCAGACCAAACACGATGGAACCCAGCACGCCCAGGATGAGCAGCGCCAGGGGGAAGAACGAGGTGAGCAGCATTCGAAATACTTCCAGCCGCGGGAAGGTGAAGAGCAGGTACCCCACCACCAGCACGGCCACGCCACCCCACAGAATTTTCCAGAACACGGCAGGTGCCGGCAGACGTCCCTGGTGTTGCGCCTGTTTACCGGCCTGCCCGGCGGGCTTCGCTTCTGGCGCGGGGGCCAAAGCAGGAGCGCCGGTTTGCGCGCCGGGCGGCTCGGCCAACGCCGGCGCACCCTCTTCCGGGGGCGGCTCGGCCACACCAGGCGCAGCCTCCTCCGGCGGCGGTTCGGCCACACCGGGCGCCGCACCTTCGCTGGACCGGGTATCGAGGGCCTCCGGATTCACCCCCATCTCGACCAGGCCACTGGTGTCGAAGGTTTCATCCGGTTTGGTCAGGGCATTCCAGGTCAGTCCCATGACGATGACGAAGGCCAGCATGGGCAGGGTGGCCACCACCAGCTCCTTCGCCAGCACACGGCGCGGCCACTCGCCGCGGTCCGTCACCAGCGCGCGCAGCAGAGCCGGCAAGGCAAGCCGGCCGTAACGCTGCGCGACGTGCTCCAGGTGGGGCGGCAGGGGCACGATCCGCGCCTCGCGGGGCAGGGGCGGCGCCAGGGCCGGTTTGAGCTTGGCAAGCAGCATCACATAGAGAATGTAGAGCAGCGCCAACAGGAAACCCGGGAAGAACGCGCCGGCATAGAGCTGCACCACGGACACCCCTGCGGTCGCGCCGTAGACGATGAGCATGATGGACGGCGGAATGAGGATGCCCAGGGTGCCCCCCGCGGCGATCACGCCCGAGGTGAGTTTGGTTTCGTACCCTGCACGCAGCATGGCCGGCATGGCCAGAAGACCCATGAGCGTCACC
Source organism: Burkholderiales bacterium (assembly GCA_037478575.1). Classification (GTDB taxonomy): domain Bacteria; phylum Pseudomonadota; class Gammaproteobacteria; order Burkholderiales; family Thiobacteraceae; genus Thiobacter. The sequence continues at coordinate 2,735 of JBBFMG010000105.1, forward strand.
ACTGCGCCCACGATGCCGGTGGCCGTGGCGAACACGGCGCAGGTGACCAGGGTGGCCACCGCCAGCGAACCGGGAATGCGTGCGGTGGCGATGTGGATGGCGTGGAACAGTTTCTTGATGAGATTGGCCCGCTCCACCAGGTAGCCCATGAACAGGAACAGCGGCACGGCGATCAGCACGTCGCTGGTCATCACGCCATAGGCCCGCTGCACCGCGAGGTCCAGGGTCTGGCGCACGGCGATGTCCGGATTCACGGACCGGTAGGCGATCCAGGAGAACAGCACGCCCATGCCGGTGAGGGTGAAGGCACTGGGGAAGCCCATCATCATGGCCACGACGATCAGGCACAGCATGATGATGCCGATGTGGCCGTTGTTGAGCGTCGCCCAGGGCGTGAAGACGGCGATGCCGAGCAGGATCAGCGCCATCAGACTGGCGCCGACCAGCACTTCCGGTTTCATTTTTTTCATCCCTGGGCCTCCGGCGCATCCTTGACCATGGCCTTGAGTTCTTCCACGTCGATCTCCTCCACGTCCCTGCTGCGCGGCGGCCACTTTCCGTCACGCAGGCACAACACACAGCGCAGGATTTCCACCAGACCCTGCACCATGAGCAGGGCGCCGGCCGTGGGAATCACGAACTTGAAGGGGTACAGCGGCAGCGGTTCCGGGCTGAAAGTGTTTTCCCGGATGGCAAGAGACTCGTTGGCGAAATTCCAGCCGGCCCAGGTGAGCGCCAGCACGCTGGGCAGGTAAAAGACGATGTACAGCAGCAGATCGAGGGCGGCCTGGGCGCGCGGTGATAACGACCCGTAGAGGATATCGCCCCGCACATGGGCCTGGTGCGCCAAGGCATAGGCGCCCGCCATCATGAACAGAATGCCGTAGAGCATGATCTGTGCATCGCCCGCCCAGGCATGGGGGTTCAGCAGGAAATAGCGGGAAAACACCTCCCAGGCCACCAGCAGGGTGAGCAGCACGATGGACCAGGCAAAAAAACGACCGATGAAGGTGGACAGACGGTCCACGCCGAGAAGGAATTTCTGCATAGAGGAAATCCTGCGCAAAGCCGCCGGCGCAAGGCCGGCGGAACAGCGGCCCGGTCAGGACTTCTTGGCCGCGAAGTAGTGGTTGTAGGCCATCCTGTAATCGACCGTGGTGTCATTCTGCCAGCGCGCGGCGCGGGCCGCGAAGGCACGCTGGGACTCCAGCACCTTCTTGAACATCGGGTTCTCCGCACTCTTGGCGGCGATCACCTTGTCCCAGGCGGCGAGCTGGGCCTTGAGAATGGCATCCGGCGTCTTGTAGAACTTCACGCCCTGCTTGGTGGCCATTTCCATGTAATCCTTGGAATAACGCTCGATGGCCTTCCACGACATGTCCGCCGAGGCCGCCTCGATGGCGTGCTTGATGATGGCCTTGTGCTCGGCGTTGAGGGCATCGTATTTCTTCTTGTTGAAGAGAACCTCGAACTGCTCGCTGGCCTGATGGAAGCTTTGCAGCATGCACACCTTGGAAACGTCCGGAAAGCCCAGGACGCGGTCGGAAGAGGCGTTATTGAACTCGGCGGCGTCCAGCAGGCCACGGTCCATGGCGGGCACGATCTCGCCGCCGGGCAAGGGAGTAACCGCCGCGCCCAGCTCCTTGAAGATCTCCACCGCCAGCCCGACGGTGCGGTACTTGAGGCCCTGAAAATCCTGCACCTTGGTCACCGGCTTCTTGAACCAGCCCAGGGGCTGGGTCGGCATGGGGCCGTAGAGCATGGACACCACGTCCATGTTCATGGACTTGTAAATCTCGTCCAACAGCTCCTTGCCGCCGCCGTAGTAATGCCAGGCCAGCACCATGTTCGCGTCCATGCCGAAGGCGGGGCCCGACCCCCACAGCGCCACGGCGTTGTTCTTGCCGTACCAGTAGGCCACCACACCATGGCCGCCGTCGAGGGTACCCTTGCTCACCGCATCCAGCAGGTCGAAGGCCTTGACCACCGCGCCCGCCGGCAGCACCTCGATCTTGAGCTCGTTGCCCGACATGGCATTGACCTTGGCGGCAAAGTCGAGCGCGTATTCATGGAAGATGTCCTTGGACGGCCAGGTGCTTTGGAAACGCAGGGTGATGGGCCCGGCCGCCTTGGCGATCATGGGGAAGGACAGGGCCGTGGCGCCGGTGGCGGTGGCCGCTGCGGCACCCAGGAACTTGCGCCGGCTCATCTTGCGGGCGGCGGCGGGGGAAGGGGTTTCTTTCTTGGTCATGTCTGCCTCCTGACGGTTGTTGATGGGACGAGGAACAACGCTGGTCGTTTCTGCCAACCCGTGCTTTCGCATTATGAAACCGTGTCTTGATGTGTGGTAAAGCGTAGACCGCTCAAGGGAGATTTTCAACCCTCCGGCATCACTTTTTGCAGGCGCCTCACAGGGTGGGCATGCTGAGCCCGCCGCCCTCCCCTGCTGCGGGCAGCCAGCGGCTGGTCACAGTCTTGGTGCGAGTATAGAACCAGACGCCTTCCATGCCGTGCATGTGCAAATCCCCGAACAAGGACTGCTTCCAGCCGCCGAAGGAGAAGAAGGCCATGGGTACCGGGATGGGAACGTTGATGCCCACCATGCCCACCTCGATCTCGTTCTCGAAACGGCGCGCCGCCGCACCCGAGCGGGTGAAGATGGCGGTGCCATTGCCGTAAGGGTTGCGGTTGATGAGGGCGATGGCTTCATCGAGGCTTTGCACCCGCACCACCCCCAGCACCGGGCCAAAGATTTCCTCCCGGTAGATGTCCATCTCCGGCGTGACGTGGTCGAACAGGGTGGGTCCCACGAAGAACCCCCCTCGTGGTCCGGGACACGGATGCCCCGCCCGTCGAGCAACAGCCGCGCACCCTGGGCCACACCGCCGTCGATCAGGCCGACGATGCGGTCGCGATGGGCCGCGGAAATCACCGGCCCCATGTCCACGCCGGGCGCCTGGCCCGGCCCCACCCGCAGGGCGGCGGCGCGGGCACGCAACCGTTCCACCAGGGGATCGGCAGCGCTGCCCACCGCCACCACCACGGAGATCGCCATACAGCGCTCGCCGGCCGACCCATAGGCCGATCCCACCAGGGCATCGGCGGTGAAGTCCAGATCCGCGTCAGGCAGCACCACGGCATGGTTCTTGGCCCCACCGAGGGCCTGCACCCGCTTGCCATGGCGCGCCGCCGTCTCGTAAACGTGCCGCGCCACGGGCGTGGAACCCACAAAGGACACCGCCGCCACGTCCGGATGAGCGAGCAGGGCCTCCACCGCCTCCCGGTCGCCCGGCACCACGTTGAACACGCCATCCGGCAGCCCGGCCTCCTGGAACAGCTGGGCCATGCGGATGCTGCAGGAAGGCACCTTTTCCGAGGGCTTGAGCACGAAAGTGTTGCCGCACGCGATGGCCACCGGGAACATCCAGAGGGGCACCATCACCGGAAAGTTGAACGGCGTGATGCCGGCGCATACCCCCACCGGCTGCAGCAGGGAATGGCAGTCCACACCGCGCCCCACGTCTTCCGCGTGCTCGCCCTTGAGCAGGTGCGGCGCGCCGCTGGCGAACTCGATCACCTCGATGCCCCGCTGCACCGAACCCGCCGCATCGGCCAGGGTCTTGCCGTGTTCCTGGCTCGCCAGGTGCACCAGCTCGTCCCGGTGGCGCTCCATCAGCTCGCGGAAGCGCGTGAGGATGCGCGCCCGCCGCAGCGGCGTGGTGGCGCGCCAGGCGGGCAGGGCCGCCTTGGCCGCCGCCACCGCACGCGCCACGTCCGCCGCACCCGCCAGATGCACCCGGCGCACCACCCTACCCTGCGCCGGGTCGTACACGTCACCCATGCGGCCGCTGTCCGCCGGCTGCGGCCGCCCGTCTATCCAAAGCAGAACTTCATCCATTGGGGTCAGGCCTTTACTTTATAGTCAAGCCTCGATCAGGATCACATGCACGCGGTAGGGCCCGTGCGCGCCCAGTGTGACGGTCTGCTCGATGTCGGCCGTGCGCGAGGGGCCGGAAATCAGGTTTACGGCGCGGGGCCAGCGCACCGCCTCCCGGCGCAGCAAGGCGAAGGCATCTTCCAGCGTGTCCACCAGACGCGACATTGGCAGCACCGCGATGTGGGTCTCCGGCAGCAGGCTCACGGTGGCGGGCGTCGTCTCACCGGAAATCAGCATGAGCGTGCCGGTCTCGGCGATGCCGGCGAAGGCGCCGGTGAGTCCGATGAGATCGCTTCCCACCGCGGGCCGGCACAGGGCCTGCACCCCTGCACCCGCCCAGTCCAGCCCCTGCCACTCGGGCCAGCAGACGAGGCGCGGCGGCAGATCGAGGCTGGCCAGATAGCGGGCCACCTCGGCGGGCACGGCCTTGAGTGCCGGCAGGCGCACCACGCTGCTGGCAAGGGCTTGGGCGCGCGCCTCGAAGCGGGCCACCCGGTCCGGATAGGGGGCTGGCCCCGGACCGCGCACCGGTGCTGCCAGGCGGGCCGTCACCGGCGTGTCGTCGCGCCGGGCACGGGCAAGCCTCGCGAGGATGGCGGCACGCGCATTCATGACGCGGACCTTTGCCGATAGAGTTCGTGGAAGGTGCGCCCAGCCGGCGCCGGCAGGTCTCGCCCGTCGGTCCAGCCGCGCGCAAGGGGCACGACGGTGAGCCGGCCCCGTTTGCCGGCCAGGGCATGCAGCCCCCGCACCGCCCAGGCGGTGATGCGCCGGTACAACCGCGGTCGCAGCGCGAGCCCGCGCCACAAAAGGAGTGCGAGCCGTTCGCGCAGGGGACGCAGGCCCCGCTGCGCCTGGGCGCGGCGCAGATTGCGCAGCAGGTCCGGCAGGGGAATGTTCACCGGACACACCTCGGCGCAGCGCCCGCACAGGGTGGAGGCGTTGGGCAGCGGCAGGGTTTGCTCGAGGCCCACGTAGGCGGGCGTGAGCACGGACCCCATGGGTCCCGGGTAGACCCAGCCATAGCATGGCCGCCCACGTTCTGGTAAACGGGACAATGGTTCATGCAGGCGCCGCAGCGGATGCAGCGCAGGATGGGTTCCAGCTCGCTCCCCACGAGCCGGCTGCGGCCATTGTCGATGAGGACGATGTGGAAATGCTCGGGCCCGTCGTGGTCGTGGGCGTTGCGCGTCCCGGTGAGCAGGGACACGTAGTTCGTGATGGCCTGACCGGTGGCGGAGCGTGGCAACAGGCGCAGCAGCGTGGCCGCGTCCTCCAGGGTGGGCACCACCTTCTCGATGCCGGTGATGGCCACATGCACGCGCGGCAGGGTGGTGGCCAGCCGGCCGTTGCCCTCGTTGGTGACGATCATCACCGAGCCGGTTTCGGCGATCAGGAAATTGGCGCCGGAAATCCCCATGTCGGCGGAAAGAAAGTGCGGGCGCAAAAACTCGCGGGCTTCACGGGTGAGCTCGGCAATGCCCGTCTTGCGGGGACGCCGATGATGCAGGACGAACAGGTCGGCGATCTCGTCCCGCGTCTTGTGCAGCACCGGTGCCACGATGTGGGACGGTGGC
>JBBFMG010000106.1:0-8167 GCA_037478575.1 Burkholderiales bacterium
CACGGCTTGCGGTCCTTCTCATGGCGCGATGCCCTGTCCGCCCACCGGGGCAAGCTCACCGTCCTGTTCACCTGGCTCCTGCTGCTGCCCCTGGCGGAACCGCCGGCCACGGCCATGGGCAGCCGACCGCGCGCCGTGGCGACCACTTCCGCCCCGGTGGCGCGCACGCCGGAAGCCCTGCTGGTGCAAAGCCTGCTGGACATTCAGAACAACCGGCTGGATCAGGCCCTTGCCAACATCGACACCCTGCTCAGCCTTCGACCCAATTTCCGGCTGGCGCATCTCATCAAGGGCGATCTCCTGATGGCGCGGGCACGGCCCATCGCCACCCTGGGCGACGTGGCCGACCAGCGCGTGCCGGATTTCCGCGAGGAGGCACGCGTGCGCCTGCAGCGCTACCTGGAGCCCGTGCCCCAGGACCGCATCCCGGAATACCTGCTCAAGCTGGACCCGGCCCAGAGCCATGCGCTCGTGGTGGATACCAGCCGCTCCCGCCTCTACCTGTACCGCAACGACCAGGGCGAGCCCCGCTACGTCACCGACTTCTACGTCACCGTGGGCAAGCGTGGCGCGGACAAATATCGCGAGGGCGACCAGCGCACGCCGCTGGGCGTGTATTTCGTCACCGAGGAACTGCCACCGACCAGGCTTACCGATTTCTACGGCGCCGGCGCCTTCCCCATCAACTATCCCAACGAGTGGGACCGCCGTCAGGGACGCAACGGCTCCGGCATCTGGCTGCACGGCGTGCCCAGCGACACCTACAGCCGTCCGCCCCGCGCCAGCAATGGCTGTGTGGTGCTGAGCAACGAAGACATCAACGCCCTGCGCCAGTATCTGAACGTGGGCCACACCCCCGTGATCATCACCGACGGCATCACCTGGATGGACCGCAACCGCTGGCGCGCCGAGCGGGAGGCCGTCAGCCGCGAGATCGAACGCTGGCGGCGCGACTGGGAAAGCCTGGACACGGAACGCTACCTCGCCCACTATTCCCCCGCCTTCAGCAATGGCGAGCTGGATTTCGCCGCCTGGGCGGCCCAGAAGCGGCAGGTGAACGCCGGCAAGACCCACGTGCGCGTCACCCTTTCCAACCTGAGCATCCTGCGCTACCCGGGGCGGGAAAAACTGGCCGTGGTCACCTTCGACCAGGACTACCGCAGCAACAACCTGACCCACACCATGCGCAAGCGGCAGTACTGGCGCGAGGAGAATGGCGTGTGGAAGATCGTCTATGAAGGGGCGGCGTAAGCGGCGCCCAAGGCATGTCCGGCCGCCTGGCCAATGCGAATTTTTGGTAATTGTCAGCGCCCGGCGAACGGGATAAAACACTTGCCTCATCCTGACGCAAAAGGAGGCTGCCATGAAAAACCTGCTGCTCGCGTTCCTCGCCCTGGTGCTGGTCTGGGTCCTCCCTGCCCGGGCCGGCAACCCGCGCGTGGAGGTGGTGACCAGTCACGGCAACATCGTGCTCGAGCTCTATCCCGACAAGGCGCCGGTGACCGTTGCCAATTTCCTCAACTACGTCCAGAGCGGTTTCTACGAAGGCACCATCTTCCACCGGGTGGTCAACGACTTCATCGTCCAGGGCGGCGCCTTCACGCCGGATTTCACCCCCAAGCCCACCCTGCCGCCCATTCCCAGCGAGGCCAAGAACGGCCTCACCAATGAGGCCTGGACGGTGGCCATGGCGCGTGGCCGGGAGATCGATTCGGCCACCTCCCAGTTCTTCATCAACCTGGACAGCAACAAGTTCCTCAACCACTACAAGGACGACCCGGACTACTATGGCTATGCCGTGTTCGGCAGGGTGGTGAGCGGCTTCGATGTGGTGAAGAAGATCGCCGCCCTGCCCACGGGCGCTGCCGGCCCCCTCCGGGAAGACGTGCCCCTGGAGCCAGTGGTGATCGAAAAAGTGGCGCTGCTGCCGCCGGCCCCATCCGCCTCAACCCCCCAACCCAAAGGAAAAGCCCATGGCAAAGGTAAGACTCAACACAAACCTCGGCAGCATCTTGCTGGAACTTGACGCGGAGAAGGCGCCGCTCACCACTGCCAACTTCCTGGAATATGTCAACAGCGGTCACTACAACGGCACCCTGTTCCACCGGGTGATCGACGGCTTCATGATCCAGGGTGGTGGCTTCGCCCCGGGCATGGTCCAGAAACCCACCCGCGCGCCCATCCGCAACGAGGCGGACAACGGCCTCAAGAACGAGGCCTACACCATCGCCATGGCCCGCACACCCGATCCCCATTCGGCCACCGCCCAGTTCTTCATCAACGTGGCCGACAACGACTTTCTGAACTTCACTGCGCCCACCCCCCAGGGCTGGGGCTATTGCGTGTTTGGGCGCGTGATCGAGGGGCAGGATGTGGTGGACAAGATCAAGAAGGTGCGCACCGGCAGCCGCGCGGGCCACCAGGACGTGCCGCTGGAAGACGTGGTGATCGAAAGCGCAGAAGTCGTCTGACCAGGCTTGATGGGGCACCGCGCATCCTGCGCGGTGCCTCGCCCGGTGCGGCCCCTGCCGCCTCCCAGGCTTTCCCCCGTGTGCACCCTGTTCATCTCCGACCTGCATCTCTCCCCGGAGCGGCCCGCCATCACCGCGCTGTTCGAGCGCTTCCTGGACCACGCGCCCGGGGACGCCGGCGGCCTGTACATTCTTGGCGACCTGTTCGAGTCCTGGGCGGGGGACGACGATCTCGCCGAGCCCTTCAACGCCCGCATCGTCAACGCGCTGGCCCGGGTCGCGGCGCGCATGCCCCTGTACGTCATGCATGGCAACCGGGATTTCCTGCTGGGCCCGGCCTTCGCCCGGGCCAGTGGGGCGCATCTGCTGCCCGATCCCAGCGTGGTCAGCCTCCACGGCACGCCCACACTGCTCATGCATGGGGACACCCTGTGCACGGACGACACCGACTACCAGCGCTTCCGTGCCCAGGTGCGCGATGCCCGCTGGCAGGCTGGTTTCCTCGCCCAGCCGCTGGCGGCCCGAAAGGAACAGATCGCCGCTTTGCGCGCCCGAAGCGAAACCGAAAAGGCCGGCAAGCCCGCGGCCATCATGGACGTCAACCCCCGGGCGGTGGAGGCGGCGTTGCGCCAATACGCCGCGCCGCGACTCATCCATGGTCACACCCACCGGCCGGCACGCCACGAGCACCGTGTGGATGGTATGCTCTGCGAGCGCTGGGTGCTGCCGGACTGGTACGAGCAGGGCGGCTATTTGCGATGCGATGCCGACGGCTGCACCCTCCATGTCCTGACCCCGTGAGAGACCCTGCATGATCCTGATTCTCACCCCCAACGTGGACCTGCACGCGCCGGAGTACCAGCAGCTGCTGGATTATCTCGACCGTCTGCCCAATGTGGAGTATCGCGTCCACCACGAGCAGGGCGCCCACCAGCGGCTGACCGAGATCTACCTCATCGGTGACACTGCCGCCCTTTCCATGGACTACATGAGAAGCCTGCCCTGCGTGGAGCGGGTGGTGCGGGTGTCGGAGGAATACCGGGTGCTGGGGCGGCACAAGGACGATACCCGCCCCACCCATTTCGAATACAACGGCGTGCGCTTCAGCCAGGACAACCTCAACATCTTTGCCGGCCTGTGCGCGGTGGACACGCGGGAACACGTGGAGCTCATGCTCCGGGCGCTCCATGCCCACGGCCAGGTCTGCACCCGCATGGGCGCCTACAAGCCGCGCACCAGCCCCTATTCCTTCCAGGGCCACGGCAAGGCCTGCCTGCCCTATGTATTCGAACTGGCGGGCAAGTATGGGATCAAGGTGATCGCCATGGAGGTGACCCATGAATCCCACGTGGACGAAATCCGGGAAGCCCTGCGCCTGACCGGCAACCCCACTGGCGTGATGCTGCAGATCGGCACGCGCAACACGCAGAACTTCGAACTGCTGAAGATCGTGGGACGCCAGCAGGAGTTTCCGGTGCTGCTCAAGCGCGGCTTCGGCATCACCCTGGATGAGTCCCTCAACGCTGCGGAATACCTCGCCTCCGAGGGCAACCGGCGGGTGGTGTTCGGGCTGCGCGGCATGAAGACCAACATGGGCGATCCCCACCGCAATTTCGTGGATTTCGCCCACGTGCCGGTGGTCAAACGTCTCACGCGCATGCCGGTGTGCATCGACCCCTCCCATTCCGTGGGCTCGCGCGGAGCCGACCCGGACGGCATCCTCGACATCCAGCATGCCGTGGCCCAGGGCGTGATCGCCGGCGCCAACATGATTCTGGTGGACTTCCACCCCGCCCCCGCCAAGGCGCTGGTGGATGGGCCCCAGGCCCTCACCCTGGAGGAGCTGCCGGCTTTCCTCGAGGACGTGGCCATCGCCCGCGAGGCCTACGAAAAACGACGCGCCCTGGCGCTGCGCAACAAGGCCGCCTAGCCATGTCCCGCAAGTCCGCTCTGCCCCTGCTGGCCAAGCACACCCTGAGCCTCGCCGCCGCACGCAAAATTTCCGCCGCAGCGGAAAGCTATGCCCGCCGGCGCGGCTGGAATGTGGTGATCGCGGTGGTGGATGATGGCGGCCATCTCATCCACCTGGTGCGCATGGACGGCACCCAGATCGGCAGCATCGAGGTGGCCCAGGCCAAGGCCCGCACGGCGCTTGCCTTCCGACGTCCCAGCAAGGCCTGGGAGGAGGCACTGGCCGGTGGCCGCCGGGCCGTCCTGGGTCTGCCCGGGGTGACGCCGGTGGAGGGAGGGCTGCCCCTGGTGGTGGCCGGCGAGATCGTGGGCGCCATCGGCGTGAGCGGCGTCACCTCGGAGCAGGATGGACTGATCGCCCGGGCGGGCGCCGCCCGCCTGGCGTAGCAGGGTGTGCGCGCCGGCGTGGGGCCGCGCGGATCGGACGGTCAGCGCCGGGGCCGCGGCTCGAAGGCCCGGATTGCCGGCAGCAGGTCCTGGTAGGGGAGCGCATCCAGGCTGCCGTAGCGGGCCAGCGCCGTCCGCAGGTCGGCGGCGACACTGGGCGTGCCCGCCGCTCCCACACAGGCTCTCAGGCCGGCGAGGCCGCCGCACTGGAGCTTGAGCTCCTTGGCGTGGGGCAGGGGATCATCCGGGTGGGTCACCTTGAGCACGAACATGGCGGCGTGCTTGAGCCGCTCCCTGAAGCCCATGCACAGGGCATGGGCGGCCTGGTCGCGGCAGCCCACCGCCTCCCGTTCGGCAATGTTGCGCCGCACCCCCAGCTCGCAGTCCACGCAGCGCCTGAGCATGCTCCGCTCGAACACGCACTGGAGCGGATTGAGCTCCGAATACGTCTGCCGGTAGGCGTTCTCGTCGTACATGCCGGATCGCGGCGCGGGAGGCCTCAGTAGTCGTCGCCGATGCGGGGCGGCGCTTCGCGCACCTGGGACAACAAGTCCTCAGCGATTAGCTCGTTCTCGGCAAAGATCACCTTGATGATCACGCCTTCCGGCAGGTTCTGGCTCGCCCGCTGCTGCTTGGCAAAGGCGCTCGCCTCCTTGAACACCTCGAACATGCTGAGCTTTTCCAGACGGCGGATGGGCTGGTTCTCGACTCGGTACACGAAATACGGCATCACTGCTCTCCCTTCAGTTGGTCCGACCTTCACCCTGGGCGAGGCGGTATTCGACATAGCGGGCAACCCCTTCCTCGACGGTGAGGAAGGGCTCTTGGTAGCCAGCGTTGCGCAGGCTGGAAATATCCGCCTCGGTGAAGCTCTGGTATTTGCCCCTGAGCGCCTCGGGGAAGGGAATGTATTCGATGATACCGCGGCTCTGCAGCTCGGCAAGGGTGAGCGGTGCCTCGCCGCGGGCGCGGCGGCAGGCATTGATGGTGGTCACGGCGACATCGTTGAAGGTCTGGGAGCGGCCCGTGCCCACGTTGAAGATGCCGGAATATTCCGGATGGTCGAGGAAATAAAGATTGACCTTGACCACGTCCTCCACGGATACGAAATCCCGCCGCTGCTCGCCATTGCCGTAGCCCGCGCAGCCCTCGAACAGCCTCACCCTGCCCTCGCTCATGTACTGGTTGAAGAAGTGATAGGCCACCGAGGCCATGCGCCCCTTGTGCTGCTCCCGCGGGCCGTAGACGTTGAAGTAACGGAAACCCACCACCTGACTGGTGAGATTCTGCCAGTGGCGGCGCAGGTACTGGTCGAACAGAAACTTGGAATAGCCATAGACGTTGAGGGGCGCCTCGAACTGACGTTCCTCGCGAAACACCAGTCCGCTGCCATAGACGCTGGCAGAAGAGGCATAGAGCAGGGGAATGTCCTCCGCCTGGCAGTGCTCGAACAGGGTGACCGTGTAGCGGTAGTTGTTGTCCATCATGTAGCGGCCGTCGGTCTCCATGGTGTCGGAGCAGGCCCCTTCATGGAACACCGCGGCGATCTCCCCTTCCCAGGCCCCGTCCAGCAGCATGTCGAGGAAGACCTGCTTGTCGATGTAATCGGCGATCTCGCAATCCACCAGATTGCGGAACTTGTCGGCGCGGGTCAGGTTGTCCACGCAGACGATGTCGGTCTCCCCCCGCTCGTTGAGGGCCTTGACGATGTTGGCACCAATGAAACCGGCGGCGCCGGTGACGATGTAATACATGGCGACTCCTTGGGTTGCTGCCTCAGCCGAACAGTTCGTGATGGTGCACCACCGCCGTCCCCAGCTTGCCCACCACGATGCCCGCCGCGCGGTTGGCGGTGCGCATGGCCTCCTCCAGCTCCGCGCCGCAGGCCAGCATCAGCGCCAGAGTGGCGATCACGGTATCGCCCGCGCCGGAGACGTCATACACCTCGCGCGCCTGGGTCGGTTCGTGCAGACGCCGGCCGTTGCGGAACAGGGTCATGCCCTCCTCGCTGCGGGTCACCAGGAGCGCATCCAGTTCCAGTTCCCGGCACAGGGCGTGGGCCTTGCGTTCCAGCTCCTCCTCGCTCTTCCAGCTGCCGGCCACTTCCCGGAATTCGGCACGGTTGGGGGTGATCAGGGTGGCGCCCCGGTAGCGGGCGTAGTCATCGCCCTTGGGGTCCACCAGCACCGGCTTGCCGGCCTGCCGGGCCAGGGCGATCATGCGTTCGATGTGCATCAGACCGCCCTTGCCGTAATCCGACAGCAGCACCACGTCGCAGGCCGGCAACAGGCGTTCGTAGTCGGCGAGCTTGGCAGCAAGGATCTCGTGGCTGGGCGGCGTCTCGAAGTCGATGCGCAAAAGCTGCTGCTGACGGCCGATCACGCGCAGCTTGATGATGGTGGAGATGCTGGCATCGGTGTGCAGATAGGCCTGCACCCCTTCCCCCTCCACCAGGCGGCGCAGGCTGTCGCCCGCTTCGTCCGCGCCCACCACCGACAGCAGCCAGGCCTGACCGGCCAGGGCGGTGATGTTGCGCGCCACGTTGGCAGCTCCACCCGGCCGGTCCTGACTGGCCGTCACCCGCACCACCGGCACCGGGGCCTCCGGCGAGATGCGGCTCACCTCGCCGAACCAGTAGCGGTCCAGCATCACGTCGCCCACCACCAGCACGCGCGCCTTTTGCAGAATCTCCTGCTGCACCGGCTGCTCCCTCACGGCCTGCCGATGGGGAAATATTCGAAGCCCGCCTCGCGCACCACCTTCGGCTCGTAGAGATTGCGTCCGTCGAAGATCACGGGCTGTTTCAGGCGCGTACGCATCGCCTCGAAATCGGGGCTGCGGAACACCTTCCACTCGGTGACGATGACCAGGGCGTCCGCGCCGTCCAGCGCCTCCATGGGCGTGTCGGCATAGGTAAGGCGCGGCTCATCCCCGTAGATACGGCGCGCCTCGTGCATGGCCACCGGATCGTGGGCACGCACCGTGGCGCCCGCCCGCCACAGTCCTTCCATGATCACGCGGCTGGGCGCCTCGCGCATGTCGTCGGTGTTGGGTTTGAACGCGAGACCCCAGAGGGCGAAGCGGCGCCCCGACAGATCGTCGCCGAAGCGGTGCCTGATCTTGCCCAGCAGGACCTGTTTCTGGTGCTCGTTGGCCTGCTCCACGGCATTGATGACGCGCAGGGTGATGCCGTTCTCCTGGGCCGTGCGCTGCAGGGCCTGCACGTCCTTGGGGAAGCAGGAGCCGCCGTAGCCCACGCCCGGATAAAGAAAGTGATAGCCGATGCGCGGGTCGGAGCCGATGCCCTGGCGCACGTGTTCGATGTCGGCACCCAGCTT
>JBBFMG010000107.1:0-8139 GCA_037478575.1 Burkholderiales bacterium
AGGGCCGCCCCATGACTTCCATGGAGAAGGCGGTGGCCCATGCCATGACGGCCTCGCTCACCCTGCCCACCTTCCATGCCACCATGAACATCGACACCACGCGCCTGATCGCGGCGGCCAAGGCCAAGGGCGTGTCGGTGACCGTGGCCATCGCCAAGGCCTGCTCGGTGGCGATGCAAAACCATCCGCGCATGAACTGGGCCTACCAGCCCGTGGACAAGATCGTGGAACGGTCCAACCACGACTTCGGCATCGCGGTGAAAAGCGACGACGGCGGCCTGGTGGTGCCCATCCTGACGGGCATCGAGCGCAAAAGCCTGGAGGAGCTGCAGGCGGCGTGGAACGATCTGGTGCCGCGGGCGCGCATCCGCAAGCTCGCCCCCCGGGAGTTCGCCAATCCCACCTTCACCATCTCCAACATGGGGATGTTCGGCATCACCCACTTCACGGCCATTCCCACGCCGGGCATCGCCGCCATCCTGGCCATCGCCGCCGCGGGTCCCCAGGGCACACCCTTCACCATCACGGCGGACCACCGGGTGCTCAACGGCGCCGACGTGGCCGCTTACCTGGTGGAGCTGAAGAAGATCATCGAGCAGCCGGAAAGCTGGATGCAGGCCGCCGGTGCGGAGGCGGCACCCCCCTCGCCCATTCCCGAAGGCAACTGGGACACCCAGGTGCTGGTGATCGGCGGCGGCCCCGGTGGCGAGGATTGCGCGCGGGATCTGGCCGATCACGGCATCCAGGTGGTGATGGTCAACGATGCGCCCCTGCCGGGCGGCGAGTGCCTGTGGCGCGGCTGCATTCCCTCCAAGGCCTGGCGTCACGCCGCGGACTTGATCCGCGACCGTGCCCGCGACGCGGCCAAGGGTGTGGCCGGCACGAACCAGCCACGCCTGGTGTGGGAAACCCTGGAGGCCCACCGCAGACAGGTGCTGCAGACCCGCGGCGAGCTGGCCCTCAAGACGGACAAGGGGGTGAAGATCGACGTGCGCCAGGGCTTCGCCCGTTTCGTGGATGCCCACACCGCCGAGATTACCCCGCCCCAGGGCGAACCCTACCGGCTGACCTTCGGCGCGGCGGTGATCGCCACCGGCGCCCCACCCTTCGTGCCGCCCATCCCCGGGGCGCAGGAGGGGCTGGCCAACGGCGGGGTGCTCACCTCGGACACCATCTGGAACCTGCAGAAACCCGTGACCCGTCTGGGCATCGTCGGCGGTGGCGTGATCGGTGTGGAAATGGCCCAGATCTGGAAGGATTTCGGCGCCGACATCCTCATGCTGGAGGCGCGCGACCGCATCCTGGCCGAGGTGGAGGAGGAAATCGCCAAACAGCTCACCACCATCCTGGTGAGCGAACTCCCGGTGGTCACCTCGGCCAGGATCACGGCCATCAGCGGCGAGCCCGGCGCCATGCGCATCCAGTACACCGACGGCGCGGGCGCAAGCCACGAATATGCCTGCGACTACGTGCTCATGGCCACCGGCAAGCGTCCCGACACCTCACGGCTGGGACTGGAGCGCGCCGGTGTGGAGCTGGACGGCGCCGCGATCCGGGTGGATGCCCATTGCCGCACCAGCCAGCCCCACATCTATGCCGTGGGCGATGTCATCGGCGGCTACATGCTGGCTCATACCGCGGCCACCCAGGGACGGATCGCCGCCCACAACCTCACCGGTCATCCCGCGCAATACAACCCGGATCTGGACTGCGCTGTTACCTTCTCCCGTCCCCAGGCCGGTTTCGTGGGGCTGTCCCTGGCGCAGGCCAAGGCCAGGGGCATCGATGCCGTGGAGGCCAAGATCCCCATGAACATCGATGCCAAGGCGATGATCAGCCTGGAAACCCATGGTATGATCAAACTGGTGGCCGACAAGGCCACCCAAAAGATCATCGGCGTGCATTTCCTGGCCGACCACACGGACACCCTGATCGGCGCGGCGGTGATGATGGTCTCGGGCGGCATGACCCTCAGCCAGGTGGCGAACGCCATCTTCCCCCATCCAACCCAAACCGAGCTGTTCGGCGAGCTGGCGCGGCGGCTGCTGGCGCGGCTGCGGCGCACGGCCAAGGCAAAGGCCTGACAGGGGGGTGGCGTGCCGAGCGCAGGGAAGGCCGCCTCCCGCGCCGGGCGGACGGACCCGGAAACGCTCACCGCTCGCCCCGCTCCTGCCAGGCCTTGAGCTTGCGCCACAGCGATGCGCGGTTGATGCCCAGGATCTGGGCCGCGGCGGACTGGTTGCCGTCCACCCGTTCCAGCACGTAGCGCACATAGGCGCGCTCCTGCTCGGCCAGGGTGGGCAGACGCTCGCCGTGTTCCACCGGCCTTTGCAGCGGTGCCCGTCGCAGCGACTCCGGCAAATCGGCCAGTTCGATCAGCTCGCCACGGGCCATGGCCACGCCGCGCTCCACCAGATTCTCCAGCTCGCGCACGTTGCCCGGAAACGGGTAATCCGCCAGCGCCGCGAGCGCTTCGGCCGAGATCTCCCGCACCGGCCGTTTCATGCGTGCCGCAAAGCGGTTCAGGAAGTGGCGCACGAGCAGGGGGATGTCGCCGCGACGCTCGCGCAGGGGTGGAATGTGCAGATTCACCACGTTCAGGCGGAACAGGAGATCCTCCCGGAAACGGCCCTCACGAACCGCGTCCTGCACGTCCCGATTGCTCGCGGCGATCACCCGCACGTCGCATTTCACCGGACGCGTGCCCCCGACCCGCAGCACCTCGCCCTCCTGCAGCACCCGCAGCAGCTTCACCTGCATGGCAGGCGGCATCTCCGTCACTTCGTCGAGAAACAGCGTACCGCCGTCGCTCACTTCGACCAGCCCCTTTTTTAGGGTGGTCGCCCCGGTGAAGGCGCCCTTTTCGTGTCCGAACAGCTCGTTTTCCAACAGCTGCTCCGAGAATGCGCCGCAGTTGATGGCGAGATAGGGACCGTGGGCGCGTGCGCTGTGGCGATGGATGTATTTCGCCAGCAGTTCCTTGCCCGTGCCGCTCTCCCCGGTGATGAGCACGCTGCAATCCGTGGGGGCAATGCGCCGCGCAAGTTCCAGCAGGCGCTGCATCGCTTCGTCCTGGGTGACGATGCCATCGTCCGCACGGTAGTGGGCGAGCTCCCGCTGCAGCGCCTCGTTTTCGCGGCGCAGGCGCACCTTTTCCACCGCTTCGGCCACCACCTTGCGCACCTCATCCAGGCGAAACGGCTTGGCGATGTAGTAAAAGGCGCCATGCTTCAAAGCCTGCACGGCGGATTCCGCCGTGGCATAGCCGGTGATGACGATCACCTCGGCCTCGGGCTGCAGCAAACGGCTCTGTTTCAGCACCTCCATGCCGTCCACGCCTTCCATGCGTAGATCGGTGAGGACCACGTCAAAGGGTTCGCGCTCCAGGCACGTGACCGCCTCTGCGCCACTGCCCACTGCGGTGACCTGGTAGCCTTGCCGCTCCATCACGTGGCGCAGGTTGTCCAGGGCGATCGCCTCGTCGTCCACGATCAGCAGTCTGGCGGCGGTCATTGTGTCGTTTCCCCGGGCAGCCGAATGCGGAAGGTGGTGCCCACACCCGGCGTGCTTTGCACGGCAATGCACCCGCCATGCTCGTCGATGATCTCGTAAACCACGAACAGACCCAGGCCCATGCCGTGGCCCACCTCCTTCGTGGTAAAGAAGGGATCGAAAATGCGCGGCAGGATGTCCGGGGCAATGCCGGGCCCGTTGTCCGCCACGCTGATTTCCACCTGTGGTCCGCCCCGGTTGCAGCCACTCCCCAGGGCCAGCCCTTGCGGGGGCGCCGCGTCGTCCACCTGCCGCGCCTGGATGACGATGCCCACCTCGGCAGCCCCGGCCTCCAACGCATTGCGGATCAGGTTCACGAACACCTGCTGCAGGCGCTGGACGTCGGCATACACGACCAGCCCTTCCGGGATGTCGAGCCGCACCACGTGTTTGGCAGGAACAGGTTCGCGCACGAATGTCACGGTCTGCTCTACGAGCGGCCGCAGCGGCACCGCGTTGCGGCTGAAGGCCCGATCCCGGGAGAAATCCAACAGCGTGCGCACGATCTGGCGGGCGCGTTCGGTCTGCTGGTCGATTTGCTCCAGATAGCGGCGGAGCATGTCGGCATCACACTCGCCCAGTTCCTCCTGCAGGATCTGACAGGAAGTGGAAATGTTGGACAACGGATTGTTGAGCTCATGGGCCACGCCGGACAGCATGGTCCCGAGGGCGGCCAGCCGTTCCGAACGCATCAGCGACCGTTGGCGCAGGTCGAGCTCCTCCCGCAGGTGGTTGATGGCATCGACGATGGCGCGGATCTCCCGGTCCTGGGAAGGCAGGGCAAGGCTTGCCCGCCGGTCGGTGCGCATCGCCTCCACGCCGGTCTCGATTTCCTTGAGCGGCTTGACCACCTGGCGCGACAGGGCGCGCCCAAGGCCGATCACGAACAGAGCGAGCGCGCCGATCAAGCCCATCAGCCACAGCCGCAAGGCGCCGAGGGTGGCCTGCACCTGACGCCGTTCACCGGCCGCCATCGCTCCCGCTTCCTCCACCAGGGATTTTCCCAGCTCGCGCACTTCTGGCTCCAGCGCCCGGCGACGCTGGGGATCGGCCGCCACGTAGGCGGCCATTTTCCCGCCGTAGGCGGCCAGAAGGGCGTCCAGCCGCGACAGGCGATCCGGCCCTGCAATCGCCCGGAAGCCGTCCCGATGCGCAGCCAGCAGGTCCTGCGCCGCGCGCAGATAGCGCGCGTTTTCCTGCTGATCGGCGGGCTGGAAGTGCAGGAAGTAGTTGCGCTCGAAGCGCCGGATTTCCAGAACGGTGTCGAACAGGTCGGACGCGTCCTGGCCCAGCGCCACCCGCTGTTCCAGGGTGCGCAGCTCGCTCACGAGAAACACCGACACCGCCACCATCATGGCCGCGACGGCGTAGTAGCCCAGGGTCAGCCGCCCCCGCAGGGAACGCGTGAGGGCGATTCCACCCTGGCGCACCGGGTCCGGAACACGAAGCATTGTTGCATTGTGCAGCATCCTGTTTCTTTTCGCAACAGCCTCATTTTTCCTTTGGACCCAGGCATTTGCGCTGGTGGGCAGCGCCCTGGCTGCTGCCCCCTGCAATCCCCTCACTCGCCCGCAAGAACAGAATCTTGCGTGGAATCAATCGGTTGTCTGCCTGGCACGGATGCTGCTTGGCCAGTAACGGAAATCAACGGCACAAGGAACCCGTCATGAAGGACCTCCAACGCATCTTGACCGCGCTGCGCTTCGCCAACGCGGACAGTTTCCAGGCGCTTTCGGCACTGCTGGACAGGCTCCCCGTCCAGTCTCGTACCGAGGCAGAGCCCGACCGGAAGGCACGCCCCGCCCTGCGCCTGGTGTGCAGGCGGACCGACGAACCGGTCCCCGCCCTGCGCGGGCAAGGCTTTTCCCCTGAGATTGCCACGTCCCGTCACACCGCCCGGCTTGCCCCATGAGCATGTTCGCCGAATTCAAGCTCGACTTCGTCGCCTTCACGCTCAGCGCGGCACTGGTGGCCGGCTATTACCTGTTCCTCCATCTGAAGGCGCGCGCCAACCCCACCTATACCATACACGGCGTCAACGCCCTGGCGCGCAGACTGTGGGTGGAAAACGTGATGCGCAATCCCAGCAAGGACGTGATGGCGGTGCAGACCCTGCGCAACTTCATCATGGGTTCCAGCCTCATGGCCTCCACCGCTGCCCTGCTCATCATGGGCACCCTCACCCTGTCCAGTCAGGCCGACAACATCGCCCAAAGCTGGCACGCCCTGAGCCTGGGCGGGTCCTATTCCACCCAGCTCTGGATTTTCAAGGTGATGTTGCTTCTGGTGGATTTCATCGTGGCCTTTTTTGCCTTCGTGCTTTCCATCAGACTGGCGAATCACGTGCTGTTCATGATCAACGTGCACGACCACGACGCCCACCACAATCTTTCCCCGCGGGCCGTGGCGCGCCGTCTGCATCGCGCCGGCCACATGTTCGCGGTGGGCATGCGTGCCTTCTTCTTCGCCATTCCCCTCGTGTTCTGGCTGTTCGGACCGTGGTTCCTGTTGCTCGCCTCGGTAGCTCTGGTAATCACCCTGCACCAGCTGGACCGCAGCGACTCGCGCGAGGAACTCGAAGCCGAAAACGACCACGGGCCACGCAAGTCCCCCGTCATCCCAATGCAGCAGGCGAAGCGGGCGACCTAGCCCTGCTCGCTTGGGTGTCGTTTTGGGCCGCCTCGCGCGGCCCTTGTTTTTTCTGCGTCCGCACCCACCTTCGGGCCACTCCGGTGACGGGGTAGAATAGCGTCCCGGGGCCGCGTCTGCGGCCCGCATCGTTTTCTTCTTCCGAGGTAACCCCCGCATGGCCCAATACGTCATGTCCATGCTCCACGTGAGCAAGACCGTGCCGCCCAAGCGGCAGATCATCAAGGACATCTCCCTGTCCTTCTTCCCGGGCGCCAAGATCGGGCTTTTGGGCCTCAACGGCGCCGGCAAGTCCACCGTGCTGCGCATCATGGCCGGCGTGGACAAGGAATACGAGGGCGAGGTGCAGTGGCAGCCCGGCATCTCCATCGGCTACCTGCCCCAGGAACCGCAGCTCGATCCGGAAAAGACCGTGCGCGAGGAGGTGGAGGCCGGACTCGGCCCGGTGCTGGAGGCCCGGCGCAAGCTCGATGAAATCTACGCCGCCTATGCCGAGCCCGATGCAGACTTCGAGAAACTGGCGGAGGAGCAGGCGAAATACGAGGCGATCCTCGCCGCCGCGGGGTCGGATTTGGAAAACCAGCTGGAAATTGCCGCGGACGCCCTGCGCCTGCCACCCTGGGAGGCGAAGATCGCCCATCTGTCGGGCGGGGAGAAGCGGCGTGTGGCCCTGTGCAAGCTGCTGCTGTCCAAGCCGGACATGCTGCTTTTGGATGAGCCCACCAACCACCTGGACGCGGAGTCGGTGGAATGGCTGGAGCAGTATCTGACGCGCTTCCCCGGCACCGTGGTGGCGGTGACCCACGACCGCTATTTCCTCGACAATGCCGCCGAGTGGATCCTGGAACTGGACCGTGGCCAGGGCATTCCCTGGAAGGGCAACTACTCGTCCTGGCTGGAACAGAAGGAACAGCGCCTGGAGCAGGAGCAGAAGCAGATCGACGCCCACATGAAGGCCATGAAGCAGGAGCTGGAATGGGTGCGCAGCAACCCCAAGGCGCGTCAGGCCAAATCCAAGGCGCGCCTTGCCCGCTTCAACGAGCTCGCCTCGGTGGAATACCAGCGCCGCAACGAGACCCAGGAAATCTTCATTCCCGTGGGGGACAGGCTCGGCGACCAGGTAATCGAGTTCCGCAATGTGAGCAAGGGTTATGGTGATCGCCTGCTCATCGACAATCTTTCGTTCACCGTGCCGCCCGGGGCCATCGTCGGCATCATCGGCCCCAATGGCGCCGGCAAGTCCACCCTGTTCCGCATGATCCTGGGCAGGGAAAAACCGGACGCGGGTGAGATCATCATCGGCCCGACGGTGAAGATCGCCGCCGTGGACCAGACCCGCGAGGGACTGGAGAACGACAAGACCGTGTTCGAGGCCATCTCCGGCGGCTCGGACGTGATCACCGTGGGCAAATACCAGACGCCGGCGCGCGCCTATCTCGGCCGCTTCAACTTCAAGGGGGCGGACCAGCAAAAGCTCGTGGGCAATCTCTCCGGGGGCGAGCGCGGCCGCCTGCACCTGGCCAAGACCCTGATCGCGGGCGGCAACGTGCTGCTTCTGGACGAGCCCTCCAACGATCTGGACGTGGAAACCCTGCGTGCCCTGGAGGATGCCCTGCTCGAGTTCGCCGGCTCGGTGCTGGTGATTTCCCACGACCGCTGGTTCCTGGACCGCATCGCCACCCACATCCTCGCCTGCGAGGGCGATTCCCAGTGGGTGTTCTTCGATGGCAACTACCACGAATACGAGGCGGACAAGAAGCGGCGTCTGGGCGAGGAGGGCGCGCGACCCAAGCGCATTCGCTACAAACCCCTGACCCGCTGACATCCCGGGTCGTGCTGAGTTACCGCCACGCCTTCCATGCCGGCAACCACGCCGATGTGCTCAAGCATGTCGTGCTGGTGCAGATCCTGCGGCATCTCGCGGGCAAGGACACCCCC